>JADLDG010000022.1 GCA_020846775.1 Nitrospirota bacterium | reverse complement strand
TATCCTTGTTATACATAAAATATTTGATCTTGTCAGCAAGAATTTTACCGCTGAGGTCTTTCTCCAAAATTACCTCTGCGCTGCCCATCGTTTGCATGTATTCTGCGTTGCTCCTCTGATGATCATGCGCGGCATGAGGATAGGGAATCAGTATAGAAGGACGGCCGCTTGCGGATATTTCAGCTATAGTAGTAGCGCCTGCCCTGCATATCACAATGTCTGATTTTCCATACATGTCAACGATGTTATATACATAAGGTGCAACTTCAGCGTCAATTCCTGCCTTTTTGTAAGACTCATCTACCCAGGCAAAGTCTTTTTCTCCTGTCTGGTGCAGAAATCTTATCTGTCCGGCCTTCTCCTGTAAATATTCCAGTGACTCTACTATACCTTTATTTATTGCATGAGATCCCTGACTGCCGCCAAAAATGAAGACTGTAAATGTCCGTCCGGCGTTGTATTTGCAGTCAGATATTCCCCTTCTCACGGGATTGCCAAGAACATCCACCTTTCTATTGAAAAACTTATCTGATCCATCGAATGCGACAACAACCCTGTCTACTATCCTCGATAGAAATCTGTTTGTTGTTCCCGGGTAAAGGTTTTGTTCCATAATCATCGTCGGATACCTCATTATGGATGCAGCAGAGAGCATCGGAGCTGATGCATAACCTCCAACACCTACTACGACATCCGGTTTAAAACGTCTTAGAACGAAGAATGATTTGATAAATCCACCGGCTATCTTCATGAGTGACGTGAATTTTGAGATCATGTTTTTATTGATAACTCCACCAGCAGGTATCGTTTCCAATCTGTACCCCTCCTTAGGTAATATCCTTGATTCAATACCGGTTTTAGTCCCGACAAAAAGGACATCTGATTCCGGTTCCTGTCTGTATATCTCTTCAGCCACTGCTATACCCGGATACAGATGACCTCCGGTACCCCCTCCTGCTATTATTACGCGCATATATTTAAGTTATATATAAAAAACATATCTCAAAAAAACATCTGTATCTTTTCCACCAACGTTAAGGGATGATATAGAATATTAATGGTCATTTTGTGCCCTGATGTTTGTTTTATGCGTCTTAAATAAATTTGTTTCCATTTTATGCATAACAGGTGATCTGCCTGAGATGGCATATAATATACCAACTAATATCATGTTAGTCAGTAAGGAAGTACCTCCAAAACTAAGAAAAGGCAGTGCCAGTCCCTTTGTTGGAAAAAGTCCTGTAACCACATAAAGGTTCATGATAATCTGAATACCGATAAAGATTGTGATACCTGATGCCAGATAACCCTCAAATGAACCCCAGTGATTCCTGATTATTATCAGGCATCTCCATAGAAAGAACATAAACATCAGTGTTACTGCAAGACATCCTGCGAATCCAAGTTCCTCTCCTACAACTGAGAAAATAAAATCCGTATGTGCTTCGGGAAGGAAAAATAGTTTTTGCCTGCCGCCGCCGACCCCCCTGCCTAATATGCCCCCGTTTCCAAATGCCAGAAAGGACTGAACAATCTGATAGCTGACACCGCTTGGATCATCCCACGGATGCAGAAACGCAGTAATCCTCCTTGCCCTGTAACCCACGTTAAGAATAAGAATGATCACAAGAGGAAGAGCGGATAGAAATAGTCCTGAGATATGCAGAATCCTTGCCCCCCCGATAAACAGCAATATTCCTGAACCTATGCTGATGACAAGGACAGTCCCCAGGTCTGGTTCTACCACTATAAGTAAAGACATAAACCCAATTATAAGAAGTGGAGGGATGAATCCGTTGAAAAAGTCTTTAATCTTGTCACCCTTCTTTATCAGATATGCTGAAAGGTAAATAATGAGCGATACCTTTGCCAGCTCTGAAGGCTGAAAAGAGAGGGGGCCAAGCCGGAACCACCTTCTGGAATTATTAATCTCCGTACCCACCCCAGGGATCAATACCATAATCAGGAGAATGCCGGATAAAACAATCAGCGGCAAATGGATCCGTTTATAAACATCCATGTCAATTTTCGAAACCAGCAGCATAACAGTTACTGAAATAATCATCCAGATAGCCTGTCTCTTTAAGAAATAAAAAGAGTCGCCATATTTCTGAAGGGACGTCATGGCACTTGCGCTGTAGATCATGATAAGTCCTAATCCTGCAAGGCTCATGACTATGGCTAACAGTAAATTATCCTTCTTGCTGAAATTTAACCGGAGCTGGTTAGTTTCCATACAATCTCCTTGAATTGTTTTCCGCGGTCTTCAAAGTTCCTGAACATATCAAAGCTTGCACAGGCAGGGGAGAGGAGTACTACATCTCCTTTGACTGCTTCTCTGTGTGCTATACTTACAGCCTCGTTCAGAGACGACGCAAATGATGTTTCAGTAACACTTCCGACAACCGATGCTATTTTATCTCGTGCCTCGCCAATGAGAATAAGTCTTTTTACTCTTTCCTTAATAAGCGGTTTGAGCGGGGAGAAGTCACTTCCTTTATCTCTGCCGCCTGCTATTAATAGAAGTGGGTACTTGAAGCTCTCAATGGACTTTATAACAGCCCCGACATTTGTCCCCTTCGAGTCATTAATATATTTGACTCCATGGATCTCTCTCACAAACTCCAGCCTGTGTTCGAGACCTGTAAACCTTTCCAAGGCAGTCTCAATGGAATTTTGATCACAGCCAGCGAGGATTCCTGCGGCTGCAGATGCCATCGCATTTTCAAGATTATGTACTCCCTTGATGCCGAGACGTGATATTTCACAAACCCTGAAGCTTTCCCCATTTATTTCAGAGATTATCCACCCGTCTTCAGTGTAAATGCCTTTTTTTATTTTCCTTTTCCTGCTGAAAAAAACAGAGTGGCATTTGATCCTTCCGGATACATTACGACTCCAGGGTTCATCTCCGTTTAAAATCGCAGCATCATCTTTTCCCTGGTTCTCAAAGAGCCTGAATTTTGCCTCCGAATATTCTGATATACTTTGGTATCTGTCCAGATGATCAGGAGAAACATTAAGCAGAACGGATATCTTCGGCCTGAACTCTTCTATAGTCTCAAGCTGAAAACTGCTTATCTCAGCCACGATCCAGTCAGCCATGCTTCCGGATAGTACATAGTCGCTGAGCGGAGTGCCTAAATTGCCACCTACAAATACAGTGCAGCCGCATGCCTTCAGAATTTCACCAATCAACGTCGTTGTTGTAGACTTTCCATTGGACCCTGTGATTGCAATTAAAGGCCTGTCAATAAAGCGGCAGGCAAGCTCTATCTCACTGATAATCCTTACACCCTGTTTTCTTGCCATAGACAAAGGTTCAATTTTTTTTGAGACGCCTGGACTTAGAATAATAAGGTCAGAGGATGTGAAGGACTCTGTCCTGTGACCTCCGGCCTCTACGTTTACTCCAACGGCCGCAAGTCCATTTGCCTCATCTGAGAGCTTCTCAGCAGGGTTGCTGTCGGTTGCAGTGACGATTGCTCCCTTGCTTAGTAATAGACGTGACGCAGCTATTCCGCTCTTGCCAAGGCCGACTACGAGTGTTTTTTTACCTTTCAGGTCTATTGTATTCACCGGATATTACCTCAGTTTCAATGTGCTCAATGCGAGCAGACCCAGCACAATTGCTATTATCCAGAACCGGACGATAATTTTAGGTTCCTGCCAGCCCTTAAGTTCATAATGATGGTGAAGAGGCGCCATAAGAAAGACCCTCTTGCCATGCAGCCTGAATGAGGCTACCTGAAATATGACAGAAATAGTCTCAACAACAAAAATACCGCCAACAATAAGCAAGAGCAGTTCATGCTTTGCGATAACAGCAACAGTTCCAAGGAGCGCCCCGAGTGGAAGTGACCCTACATCACCCATGAACACCGAGGCCGGATATGTGTTAAACCAGAGAAAACCGAGTCCTGCTCCGAATACAGCGCCGCACAATATCGCCAGTTCACCGGAACCATTTATAAAAGGTATCAGAAGGTAAGTTGCGATCTTGGCATGCCCGGCGACATACGTTATGATTGTGTAGACAAGTGTAACAACAATTACCGGACCTATGGCCAGCCCATCAAGTCCATCAGTGAGGTTAACAGCATTTGATGTGCCGACAATTATAAATATTACGAACGGGATATAAAACCATCCGAGGTCAGGGTTAAAATCCTTTAAAAATGGGATGCTAAGTATCGTAGAATATGCTGGAAGACAATACAGCGCAATCGCAACGAGGGTAGCCACTGCTATTTGCAACGTGAATTTATATTTCCCTCTCAAACCTTCTGACTTCTTTCTTACAACCTTAAGATAATCGTCAGTAAACCCTATAAGGCCAAAGCCGACCAGAACAGCCAGGACGAGCCATACATATATATTGGACAGGTCTGCCCATGAAAGGGTGGCAAGAATGACTATTATTATGATCAAAACACCGCCCATGGTCGGTGTCCCCGCCTTTGTCAGATGACTGGATGGACCATCATTCCTGACGAACTGTCCAATCTGTAATTTTTTTAACAACTCTATCATATAAGGACCAATCATGAGACACAGGACAAGGGCAGTAATGACTGAATAAACAGTCCTGAGCGTAATATACCTGAAGACATTCAGGAAGGAATAATGATCATGCAGTGAATATAATAAATGGTATATCATTTATTCAGACTCTCTCTAAGTCCTTCCACTATTCTCTCCATCTTCATACCCCTGGAACCCTTTACCAGTACGATGTCACCGGTTGTTATCCATTCTTTTATCTGCTCAAGGGTATGTGGATAATCGTTAAATGCCTTAACATTATTTTCGCTCATCCCCGCTTCTACGGCGCCTTCCGCAACATAGCCAGCGAACTCTCCGACTGAAATCAGCCCGTCTGTACCCGCCCCGGCAATGTAAATACCAAGGTCACGATGGGCCATTATTGTATTTTCTCCCAGTTCCAGCATGTCGCCAATGACTGCAAACCGCCTGTTCCCGGCCTTGAAATTTTTCAACATATCAATAGCCGCGACCATGGAAGCCGGGTTTGCATTATATGTATCATTGATAATATAAATCTCTCCCACCTTTTCTACAGCACTTCTCATCCTGACAGGCGAAAATCTCTCCAAACCTGACTTGATGTCTGTAATCGCTATCCCATGTGCATAAGCGGCTGCCGCAGCACTGAGTGCATTATAGATATTGTGGATTCCTATGGCATGCAGTTTTATGTCTATTCTGCCTGCAGGGCATATGAGGTTAAACGAAATACTGTCAGCCGATTTTCCCTGAGCAACGGTCTCATAAGATTCTATATGCACATCAGCATCAGGTGAAATTCCAAAACTTATAATTCTGCCCGCAGACATTGCCTTGAATACATCAAAGAATTTGTCATCCCTGTTTAAAATACAGAAACCGTTCGAGGGGATGAATTTGAGTATTTCCCCCTTTGCCTCTGCGACATTTTCGATCCTTCCCAGTTTTTCCAGATGAGTTGGACCTATATTTGTAATTACTGCTGAATCAGGGGAAGCAATATAGCATAATCTCGAAAGTTCACCGCGGTCACTAATGCCCATTTCAATTATAGCCGTTTTATACGATGAATCGAGTCTTAATAAGGTGAGAGGAACCCCTATATGATTATTTAAATTTCCTTCATTCTTTAAAACATGCGATTTCTGGCTCAGAATAGACCAGAGCATTTCCTTTGTTGTTGTTTTTCCATTACTCCCTGTTATCCCGGTTACAGGGATAGTGAACTTGTTGCGATAGAACCTTGCGGTCTCCTGCAGGGCCAGTATGGTGTCGCTGACACTTAATATTATCCTGTCCTGAGGAATAGAACCTGACAGCGGATAATCTCCGTTGACTATAGCGCCACAGGCCCCTTTTTTAATCGCCTCTTCTATAAAATTATGCCCGTCAAACACATCTCCCTTAATCGCAATAAAGAGTTCTCCATCTTTAATGTTACGCGAATCTATTGATATTCCGGCTGCAGTAAGCTCAAGATTTCCCTGAATGAGTTGACCGCCGGTTGCCTTTACTATTTCATCTATTGTTAACATTTCACCTTCCTGTTTCTTTTCTCATTGCTTCTTCAACTCATTGCTGAACCTGCCTGAACTCATCCTTATTGATACAGCCTTCATTGCTTCCTCCCTGTCATCAAAGTGAAGCCTTTGCCTCCCGATAATCTGATAATCTTCGTGCCCCTTTCCTGCTATTAATACAATATCATCCTGTTCTGCTAATCTGACAGCTTCTATTATCGCGCTCTTTCTGTCTGGTATAGTCACATATCCGGCAGCGCTGGCAGAGCCTTTTTCTATGGATGCAAGTATTCCAGATTCTACCTCCCTGATAATCCGATCAGGCTGTTCGGATCTGGGGTTATCTGATGTTACAATTACAAAATCACTCAATTCGACTGCAGTACTGCCCATCAGGGGCCTTTTCCCCCTGTCCCTGTCTCCGCCGCAGCCGAAGACTGTAATGATCCTCTTTGGAGAAAACTGTCTGGCTGCCTCGATCAATAATCTCAGGGCATTTTCTGTGTGTGCATAATCAACGACGATGCTGAATCCAAGACCGCTGTCTATTCTTTCAAACCGGCCCGGAACTGAAGTGACAGACGATATACCTGAAGCAATCTTTTCCAGGGGAATATTATTGGAGAGTGCAGCGCCTGCAGCAGCCAGTATATTATAGACGTTGTGTATACCAACCATGTTTGATTTGATATGAATATTTCCAGTCGGGGTAGTCAAATCAAATTCTATCCCATCTATTGTGAGTGATACATTTTCCCCGCGGATATCTGCTATGCTGTCAAGACCGTAAGAATATTTACGGCATTTGCTTGTTTCAAGAAGACGACTTCCGTATGGGTCGTCTGAGTTTATTACAGCCGTGTGGTGTAATGACAGACCTGAGAAAAGCATGGACTTTGCCTTATAATAGTCTTCCATGTCAGTATGAAAATCAAGGTGGTCCTGAGTCAGATTTGTAAAGACAGCAGTGCTGAAAAAGGTCCCGGATACCCTGCTAAGTGCAAGCGAATGGGATGAGACCTCCGTTACTGCAAAAGTACATCCATTGTCTGCCATTTCCCTCAGCAAAGACTGAAAATCAACTGCCTCCGGGGTAGTATGCTCCGCTTCAGAAATCTTGTTGCCGTCAGACCAGAAGATAGTGCCTAACAGTCCGACTTTATTTCCGGCATTTTCAAGAATAGACCTGATCAGATATGAAGTTGTGGTCTTACCGTTTGTCCCTGTGATACCGATTACACTGAGTTCGCTTGACGGGTTTCTGTAATAATTCACTGCTGCCCTGGCAACAGCTTTTCTCGTGTCTTTTGTAATTATAATCGGGATACCGGCAGGAGGGACTATACCTGTTGGTTCCCGTTCTGCAAGAACGGCCGCAGCACCTTTTTCGAGGGCGCTTTTAATGAATAGATGCCCATCTGTTGTCAGGCCCTTAATTGCGACAAAGAGTGTGCCGTGCATAACATTGCGGGAGTCATAGGTTAAACCACTTATCTCACAATTCAGGTCTCCCAAGGTCCTTTGCAGTTCAATGTCTTTTAGTATCTCAGATAGTTTCATTAATCCTTAATTAATGTGTGTTTAATCAGGGGTATTATTCGCCATTATAGTTATTTTCTGTTGTTCCACCGGTTCCACATGCATATAGCGAAGTGTCTGTTGAGCAACACTATGGAAGACCGGAGCTGCTACACTGCCTCCCCATGAAACGCCCTTAGGTTCATCTACCACTATCAGTATCACTAATTCCGGCGAATCTGCCGGTACAAATCCGATAAACGAACTGATGAACTTGTTACTGGAGTATCTGCCGGTCGCAGGGTCCACCTTCTGTGCAGTACCTGTCTTTCCTGCGACGGAAAAACCATCTACAGCAGCAAGTTTTCCTGTTCCCTCATTGCTGACTACCCATTTAAGAATTTCCGTCATCTTCTTGCTGGTGTTCTCGGATATAACCCGTCTCACAATCTCAGGATGTATTTTATTTTCATTTCCCTTAAGGTCAATAATATCAGATACAATATGCGGTCTTACAAGCAGTCCTCCATTGGCAATGGCAGACATGGCAGAGGCAAGCTGTATAGGGGTTATTCCGACTTCCTGCCCTATAGCAATAGTTGCAAGTGATCGTCCCGACCAGGTTTCCGGGGGTCTTACTATACCTCTGACTTCCCCAGGCAGGTCTATACCGCTTTTATCACCAAATCCAAATGCCCGTATATACTCATGAAGCCGTTTATCCCCCAGCTTTATACCAATTTTGGCAGAACCTATGTTGCTTGAGTGGGAAATTACCTCCCTGAATGTCATAGGTTTACCCTTGGGGTGAGGATCATGTATCACAGCCGTACCAATATTCATGCTGCCACTCCCATCATGCACAATTTCATTCGGTGAGTAGAGCTTTTCTTCAAGTGCGGCGGACGCGGTTACGATTTTAAAGGTAGATCCCGGTTCATATACGTCAGTGATAGCCCTGTTGCGCCATCCTCCGGCCCCGAATTTGTCAGGTGTGTTAGGATTAAATTTCGGACTTACAGCCATAGCAAGAATTGCTCCGGTATAAGGTTCCATTACTATTCCCACACCTCCCGCGGCGTTATGTCCCTCAACTGCGGCCTCAAGTTCCTTCTCTGTTATATACTGGATTACCTCGTCTATGGTTAGTACAAGATCATTTCCTTTTAATGTATCCATGTGTGTGCTGGTAAGAACAGCCTTGCCACGAGCATCCCTGTCAAGCACAAGGGCGCCCTTTTCCCCGTTAAGGGATTCTTCATAATACTTTTCTATGCCTTCAAGGCCGTGACTGTCTGTATTTGTGAATCCAATAATATGGCCTGACAACTGCTTTTTGGGATAGAACCTTTTCCTTTCCGGGGCCAGACCGATTCCCTTAAGGTTCAATGCCTCAACTTTTTCTGCTATGTCTGGTGAGAGCCTTCTTTTAATCCAGGTAAAATGTTTTTTACTGTCTAATTTGTCCTTTATGGCAGCAGTATCAAAGTCAACTATATATGATAGCTTTTTTATCACTAATGAAGGGTCGCCAATAGAGGAAGGGATGCCGTAAAGTGATGACATGTCCAGATTTACAGCAAGCTCTCTCCTGTTCCGGTCATAAATATTACCCCTCTCACCTTCTATATCTATCAAACGTCGGTGTTGTCTTTCCGCCTTCATTGCAAGCGCTTCTCCCTGCAATAGCTGAAGCCATGCAAGTTTTATTATAACAGCAATGAAGCCCGCCGTCATGAGTACAAAGATTATATTTAACCTTCGCCATTTAATTCTGTTAAACCTCTCTCGTTTTGTAAGAGACTCTTTGCCCTTATCAAGTAAGTTCATTATTTATTCTATTGGTTAATCTGTTTTACCAATTTAGCCTGTGAATTGACCTGAGCAACCTCAACGTTTAACCCGGCGTATGTATTAGTGTTGCCTGTTTTGTCGTAATCCTTCACAATTACTATCTGGCTGTTGTCAGGATTTTTCATCCCTATGAACGAAGTGGCTAATCTTTCTATCCGTTCTGTTGATATTAAAGTGGCCCTCTCTATCAGAAGGCTCTTATGGATCTGCTCCAGGTTCTTTTGTTCTTTCTTAAGACCTTCTATTTCGTAACCCAATTTCATAACATAGGTACGTTGTACAACATAACCCAACATAACCACAAAAAGGACCGGAAGGATTTTTAAACCTAAGCGCACTTTGTACCCCCTATTCTTGAATTAATCTGTTATAGTTTCTCAGCTGCTCGTAGCCTGGCGCTTCCGGATCGCGGGTTGTTGATAATCTCGGTTGAAGAAGGCCTGATGGGTTTTCTTGTCAGTACATTTATCTCTTTTTTAAATCCGCAAATACAATATGGGATTCTGGGCGGGCATATGCACCCGTTTTCCATACTGCGGAACGTATGCTTTACAATTCTGTCCTCTAAGGAATGAAATGAAATAACACAGATGCGGCTTCCTCTTTTAAGATGCATTATTGCGTCCTTTAAGGCTTTATCTATATGATCCAGTTCTCTATTAACGGCAATCCTGAGCGCCTGAAACGTCTTAGTAGCGGGGTGGATTCGGTCGGGTCTGTAAGAATGCGGTATTGCAGAACCTACAATCTCAGCCAGCCGACCGGTTGTTGTAATTGCACCCATATTTCTTTCCCTTATGATTGCAGACACGATTTTTTTTGCCCATCTTTCCTCCCCATACTCCTTAAGGATTTTTACCAGTTCTGCAGAACCAAGGTTGTTTACAAGATCTGCGGCAGTTGTTTCTTTCCTCATATCCATTCGCATATCGAGAGGACTATCCAGCCTGAAGCTGAATCCTCGTTCCTGTGAATCTATCTGCATAGAGGAGAGTCCAAGATCAAATAAAAATCCATCTGCTTCACGTATGTTCATATCATCAAGTATAGAGCCAATATAGGAGTAGTCTTCCCGGATGAAGGTCACCCTGTCTCCGAATCCCTTAAGGTTTTCTCTTGCAGTTTCTAAGGCCGTACTATCCCAGTCAATCCCTATAACCCTATTTTCAGGAGATGATTCCAGGATACCAGCGGTGTGTCCACCGGCGCCAACGGTGCAGTCAATATAAATCCCGGGACGATCGCATCGTAGTTCCTTCAAAACTTCCTCCAGCAAGACTGGAATATGTTGTTTCACTTACTCATATGCCCAGTTCAGCCATCTTCCTGGCAATATCCCTTGGATCATAGGCAGCCATTGCATTATCCCAGATCTGCGGGTTCCAGAACTCAATCTTATTGTTTTCAACACCTGCCACAAGGACATCTTTTTCCAGGCTTGCATATTCTCTGAGTCTTGGCGGAATGAGTATCCTTCCCTGTTTGTCAATAGTGCAATCTTCAGCCTCTGAGAACATAAGGCGCCGGAAAGCCTTCACCTCATCTGCAAGTGATGATGCCTTCTGGATTTTTAAGGTCAGATCTTCCCATCCATCGGGGGTATATGCTGAAATACACTTGTCAACAAGGTCTTTAATCAGGATCAGCTGACCTCCATGACTATGGAGGACTTTATCCCTGAACTTTGAGGGAATACTCAGGCGACCTTTTGAATCTATAGTATGATGGTATCTTCCACGAAACATGCTGGTCGTGGTCTCCTTTGCCAATGCTTGCCGAATTGAACCATTACATCCCACTTTGTCCCACTGATGGAGAAAGTATATACTATGAGAATTTATTGTCAAGAAAAAAATGAGAAAAATTAATAGGTTAGAAGAAATTTACCGAAGTCGAAAATCATACATTATATTGTGGTTTAGATGGAAAAGCGTCCTATATGTTGATTCTGTAGCGAATCGTTTTCTTACTAATACTTCACCTCATACAAATACAAACCCTGCGGAGGGGCTATAGGGCCTGCATAACGCCGGTCTCTTTTTTCCAGGATGCTTTTTATATCAAAAGGAGTAAATTTCCCCCTGCCAACTTCAGATAGTGTTCCTACGATGTTCCTGACCATGTGCTGGAGAAATGATCTGGCTTCAAAGGTGAGGATGAGTATGTTAGCTGGCTGCAGGCTCAGAGAGGATGATAAGGATGATCTCACCATCCCCCCTTTAGAAAAGGGGGCTAAGAAGTGAATTGATTCGGGATTTTCGAGTGACACCTCATCAATTTCAAGCCTGTTCAGGGTTTTTACCGGTGATGTAGCGCTGCAATCAGCTGCACGGAAAGAGGAAAAATCGTGATGACCAAGCAGATATTGTGATGCTTCTCTCATTAACGGGATATTGAGACGGTATTTGTTGTGCCACACATAATTTCTGTAAAATGGGGATGGGTAACCGGAATTACATATGAAATATCTGTATACTTTGCTCTTTGCATCATACCTTGCATTAAACTCTTCATTGACATAATCTGCATTCCTTACGACTATATCTGATGGAAGAAAAGAGTTTAAGGCCTTAATCCAGGATGATTCATTAATTTTCAGGGCTGTTTTAAAATGTATAACTTGTCCTGTTGCATGGACTCCGGCGTCGGTCCTGCCTGCAGCAACAATCTTCGCAGGGTGCTTTGTGATGCGGGCAAGGACGTCTTCGATAGTTCCCTGAATGGTCTTATGTAGATCACCCGTTTCACGGTTCAGGGATGACTGCCTTTGCCATCCATGATAGTTTGTCCCATCGTATTCTATAATCATCCTGATGTTGAATATCATGGTTGAATAATACTTTCTGCCCTCCCGCAGCCGGGGGACAGTAGTGATATAAACCGTGCAGTGAGTGCAGGGTTCAGGAGAATGCGATATTGAAGCAGTATTGTCACTGTAAAGAAGAGTAGTTTGCCTCTTTCGGCTGGGCAAGAAGTGGAGTAGCCTGAATGTATTTCCTGATACCCTTCAGAATAGCCTCAGCAATCTCCTGCCTGTGGTCAGCATCAGCCAATAACTTTTCTTCTTCAGGATTGCTGATAAAGGATATCTCGGCAAGTATACTTGGCATCCTTGCATTTACCAGCACATAAAATGGCGCCTGCTTTACACCAAGGTCCGTTACTTTGTAACGTGTCTCCATGTGACCGATCATATTTTCCTGAACATAGTGAGCAAGCCTCAAAGACTCTTCTTTCTTAGCGGTATTCAAAAGATCAGTCAAAATCAATTGAAGTGTGTTCAATGATTTCTCAGTTGCATTGTTCTCACGCTCGGCTGTGGCCATAGCATCCCTGTCAGTTGCCCTGCCAAGCAGGTATGTCTCAACTCCCTTAGCGCCTGCCCTCCTGCTTGAATTGGCATGAACAGACACAAAGAAATCAGCCCCCCTCGTATTGGCGATGGCAGTCCTTTCTTCAAGTGGGATAAAGACATCCGTGTCCCTTGTCATTATCACATTGACACCGAGCTTTTCTTTTACAAGCTTCCTTAACCGGAGGGCTACATCAAGCACTATGTCTTTTTCTTTAAGGCCGCTCCTGCCTATGGCGCCGGGGTCTTTACCTCCATGACCGGCGTCTATTACGATCGTCTGGCCGGGTATGATGATATTATTATTATCATCTTTTTCCATTCTTTGTTTATGTTCCATTGCGGGTGGCGCTGTGTCTCTTAAAACATCTATTACCAGCCTGTCCGGTGATGAAAGAGGCAGAATCTTATACCCGGCCCTCGCATTAAGTTCAATAACCACGCGCGCAGTTTCTTTATCAAACTGTCCTGCCCGTACCTGAGTTACAACTCCGTCGCTTATCTGAATCGGATTAATACCATTGCCCATAATTGTATTGTGGAGATCAATAAAAAGCCTGTCAGGATTTGGAAGATACTTTTCCCTGAAAGTTACAGGACTATTTAAATCAATCACTATCCTGGTATAGTTCGGATCCTTCCAATAACGAATACTATTTAAGACAGATTGAGGAGTCTCATCATGAGCAGGTCTCGCAACTGTTGCAAAGAGAAGCAACATAGAGATTAATAATAGAGGGTAAACTACTGTATTCCTTATCGTGACCATATTCTACCATATTTAATTACCTCAAAAACATATGTCTTGTCAATGCCATGATTTTCTTCCGCCCCCGCATCAGCTTCCTGATCAATTGATAATGCAGTACTTATATGCTATCCTGCTGTATATTTTACAAAATCGGCTTGCCACCGGAAATATGAAGGTATGGACCCAGTAGAAAATAAACCCATCAGTCTGTTATATATTGAAGACGACCCTGGTTATGTCAGGCTGATCACGGAAATGTTGAAAGAATACAGCAGGGCCATATTTGAACCAACTCATGTAACAAAGCTTTCAGACGCCTTGGAGATTCTCAAGAACGGGCTATTTGATGTTATATTGCTGGATCTCAATCTTTCTGATAGCTGGGGATTCGAGACTTTTGAAAGAGTACGTGAAATATCACCTTCGACCCCGATAGTTGTTCTGACCGGGCTAAATGACAAGGATATTGGGATTATGGCGGTGCAAAAAGGCGCTCAGGACTATCTGGGCAAGGGGGAGGTTGAAGGAAATCTCCTTGCCCGCACAATACATTTTGCCCTCGAGCGCAAGCGCATAGAGATAGAAAGGTCAAATGCCATTGAAGAGCTTGAGAAATCACATCAGAAATTTCGTAATCTTTCCGCTCATCTCCAGGATTTGAGGGAGGCAGAGAGGAAATATATTGCTGCCGAACTTCATGACGAATTAGGTGGTCTATTTACCGCAGTAAAAATGGAATCATCCCTGATTACATCCAATAGTTGTGTTAACCCTGAGAAGGTTCAAAGGGCAGGGGAGTCATTAGTGAAGCTGGCTGATACTGGTATAGAGACAGTACGCCGTATATCAACAGAGCTGAGACCTGACATCCTGGATCATCTTGGCCTCATTTCAGCTATTAAATGGTATATGAGTGAATTTCAGAAAAGGGCAAAGATCAGGTGTAAGTGTTTAATAAGTTGCGAAGATATTAACATGAATAAAAATCGGGCAACTGCTGTTTTCCGTATCCTGCAGGAGGCAGTGACTAACGTTGCACGACATTCAGGCGCTACCAAGGTTACTGTTGAACTGAAGGTAGATGAAGACACTTTGATAATGAAGATAGAAGATAACGGAAAGGGTATCAATGTTGAAAAAATAAATAATCCCTTTTCCTTTGGACTCCTCGGTATGCAGGAACGGACACTTTACTTAGGAGGGAAACTAATTATAAGCGGGATACCAGATAAAGGGACGAAGGTATTGGCAACAATTCCTGTGTCAGTAAAGGGACATGAATATGATTCGGATAATAATAGTAGACGACCATCCGATATTCCGTGAGGGATTGAAAAAAATTGTCTCCGAATCTCACGATATTGCAATTGAAGATGAGGTCAGTACTGGCAGGGAGTTGTTAGACAGGATTAAGGAAAATAGTTACGATATTATTATACTGGACATTTCACTTCCTGACATGAGCGGACTTGAGGTCCTGGGGATGCTGCAGAATGAAAAAAAACGTCCTCCTGTATTGATTATCAGCATGCATCCTGAGGAACTATATGCTGTACGTGCATTAAAGACGGGTGCCTCCGGCTATTTGACTAAAGGGAGTATTCCTGATGAATTATTAACGGCCATCAGAAGGGTGTCAGTAGGCAGAAAATATATCAGTTCAGCCCTTGCGGAAAAACTGGCAGCAGATCTTAATAAAAGTGATGAGCAGCCGGCTCACGACAAACTATCGGACAGGGAGTATCAGGTTATGGTCATGTTAGCGTCCGGAAAATCAACTGGTGAAATTGCAAGACAACTCTCACTAAGCCTTCCCACTATCAGTACTTACCGCACACGTATCCTGCATAAAATTAATCTTAAAAACAATGCAGAGCTGATTCATTATGCCATCAGGAATAACCTTGTGTGAATGGGAGATGCAAGATCGAACATGCAGCATCTTCCGTTACCCAAAATTGGTTAGATAACATACACAGCGCTTCATTTTTAAATAAAAGTGTTGACCCAAAAAAACATACTCTGTTATGATGAATTCATCAATAAAACTATATTAACCAAGGAGGAGAGTAATTATGGCTACTAAATTAGATCCTATAACTGAATTCAGAGAGGACCACAGGAAGGTAAGAGACGGATTGCTTGATATTATTAAAGCGCTTCAAACAAAGGATGTTGTAAAGGCGCGTGAGATATTAGGCAACTTGAATGTTCTCATAGGACCTCATTTCAGATACGAGGAGGAAACACTATATCCAGCCATGCGTACCTTGTTAGGGGAATATGTTGACCAGCTTGTGTCAGAGCACGATGGTGTTATTGGGACAGCCCGCGCCTGTCTGGCGTTATTGCAAAAAGATACGCTTACAGATTCTGAGGCAAAAGATGCGGCCAATGCAGCAAGGACCCTACTGGTTCATGTCTCCAATTGTGACGGACTTGCAATACTTTCCGAAAGACTGACTAAATCCGAGCTTGATGACTTGGGAGATAAATATGCTGCTGCAAGGACCAAGGGTGTTTCCCTGCTTGACTGGGCCGCAACTATAAGGACAAAACGCGCATAGATGAAATCCACCTCTCTTTAATGGAGAGGGAAAGGGTAGTGGTATTTTCTATGGACAATAGAGGATTTGCAATAATATTTCACAGTGGAGCATTTGACCGTTTATACCACGGTCTTTCCCTTGCATTAACTGCGGCCGCCCTGGGCAGGGAATCAAGATGCTTTATTACCTACTGGGCCCTGGAATATTTTAGAAAAAAGGATAGGGTTGAATTCAATCTTGACAGTGAGGGTGAGACTCATAAAGATATTCTTGAAGACAATATCAGAAAAGGCCACATACATAAGATATCAGGACTGATCACAGAGGCCAGTGCAATGGGGGTGAAGCTTTATTCATGTACAAGTTCAATGGGGCTTCTTAACATCTCAAGGGATGAACTCATTGATGAGGTTGACATGAGCATGGGAATGACGACATTCATGACTGAGGCCATAAATGACCAGATATTATTTATATGATGAGGAAAAGTAAAATAAATCTGTCCCCTTTCCTTCCTTTACTTCAAAAAACAATGCCCCCGGACGTCATTAAGATCCCCGGGGGCAATTAAACTGACAAAGTTCTTCCGGACTGGACGCTACATCGTATTTATCTTGCGCTCGTTAAGTGGCTGGATCGGTCTGTTGTTGACGTTAATAAGCTTTTTAAACGCCTTTATCTGCGCCGCCGACATCTGTATAGGTTCCTTCAGGACGAGCCATGTCACACTCTCGGTACACGGAGGTGTGGTAAGAGAGCCGGGATAGGTATAGTATGCAAGGGATTCTGGCAGGAGCGTGGAAGCGTCTATGGATGCCCCCTTTACCTCTTTCTTCTCATCCGCCTTCTTTGGCATATTGGCCCATATCTGTTTGAAGGCGTTGTTCTCCTTGCCTTCTTCTATTAACACCCCGATGACTGCCAGGTCGCCATTGTCGTTCTTGTGAACGAGGTGGAGTTCCATACCGTAAGACTTGCCGTCTACCGTGTGCTCGCTGGGGTCGTGGAAGTGGAACTGGAGGAGTTTATACTCGGAGGCGTCAAGGACAATGCTGCTGCCTTCCTCGTAGTTGACCTGTATGGTGTGTCCGTTATTGAGTATGTTGAGCTTCGAGGGCTTGTATTTTATGTCTATATTCGGCAGGCTTGACGTCTCTGCGCCAGTGATGTTTACCGGCGACTGCCTCTTGCCTTCAGCGCAGGCTTCGCCGAATTCTCCCCAGTGGGCCGGGCCATGGTCACCTTCATAAGACCAGTGCGGAGCCGCATGAGAAGCCGCGTGATCAGCGGCAGCCCCATATCCGCCGATCCCAATGACTGCCGACATAATACCCGTTACTATCAACCTCTTAAACAGATTACGCTTCATAAAATTCTCCTTTCTCTATTTGGACTTCGTTTATTTACCGCCTAAGTATCTGCTTTTCAGCGGATAAGGTAGCAGGACGGGATTTTGCTGTCAACAAATATTTAGATTCAAACTACTATTGGACAGTATCAGTCCATAGTGAACTCCGGGAAACCCAGCCAGAAGCCGCTGCCCTTGATACCGTCTATTTCAGCTTCCAGTATCTTGTAATGAGCGTCTTCCATTTCGGCGAGCCTAAGGTACATTTTTTTAGCCGCTGCGTCTGTCATCAGCCCGGCCTGTTTCAGGTAATATTCATTGGCCGCCTGTTCCTCGCTGAGTGCCGTAGATAGAGCTTCGAGGTCGCCTATTCCGGATTCCCGACTTGTATTTTTTCTGGTTTCCTTCAGTTTAGGTATTAATAATTCAATTTCCGATTTAGAGATTTCAGCTCTATCCCAATTGCCCCGGCTCGAAAGGCTTGCCAGCTGTTTCTCGAGTATAGACATATGGTCCCACTCATCTAGTGCTAATATGATGAACATGTTCTTCCCAGCTACATTATTTGTCGCCCTCGCGTATTCCATATATTTTTTCATTGCTTCTTTTTCAACCATGATTGCCTTCTTTAATGCGTTTTCAACTTCCATATTATTTCCTCCTATTCAGTTTGCTTTACTGTTATGATCCGAATGCTTGTTATTTTCTGGAATTATGTCATTCATGAATATCTCTTTAATGCGTCAGAGTATCAGGTAGGGATTTATGTGTCAATCGAGAATTGACCTTACAAATGGGATTGGATAGAATATCCTGCCGGGGCAGCATAAGAAATGTATGCGGGTATTGCAGTGCCGTATAGCAAACCTGCGGCAAGTAAACAAAAAGGGCAAGACCTTTAATAACACAGCCAGGGGAAAGGTACGTAACCATGATAAACCACAAGCTTGTATTACCTGAGCACCTTAATCACTACGGTTTCCTGTTCGGCGGTTACCTGTTACAGTGGGTTGATGAATACGGCTACATCACAGCTAATCTGGATTTTCCCGGTCACAGGTTCGTGACCATTGGACTCGATAAAGTCGTATTCAGGAAGAACATCCGCCTGGGGTCGGTCTTAAAATTTGATATTAACCGTACTCGAAAAGGCAACACTTCAGTGACTTACTATGTCAAAGTTTACTGCGACTACATCGAATCTGGAGAGGAGGAGCTCGTATTCGATACGAACATAACATTTGTCAACGTAGACGAGGACGGAACCAAGAAAGCGATTTAGGAAAAGTCTGTCCCGGTTTTAATACTGGGGGCAAAAAAACGGGCTTCAAATGGAGATTCTGAAGAGTTTCAATAAGGACCATCTGATGGCGCTGTTTCTTGAGATTACATAGAATCAATGCGGGGGTTGTTGTTGCGCATTGGCGAATAGTGTCCATGGGTTGTCCTTCAATATTAATCCTGGTGGAGCAGAGCGTGATAAATTGGACATAGACCAATCAGCATACGGCTATGCGCCATCCGGAATTTCCGGTTCCACCAAATGTGCCAGCTGCGACAAGGATTCCTGCCATCCAAGGTAGCAATACTCGACTGGAATTGCTGCCGGGAGCCCTTCCTGAACTATCGTCAGCTCTGTTCCGCAGGCGACCTTCTTTAGCGATATCGTGACATGCATCAGTCCGGGCATGTTGGGGTCATCAAACTGGTCGGTGTATCTGATATGCTCATGCGGAGTAAGTTCGGCATACTTGCCGCTGAAAGATTGGCTCTTGCCTGTACTGAAGTTCGTGAATGACATTCGATAGCCGCCACCGGGGCGCGCTTCCATGTGATGAACCTTAGCGGTGAAGCCATGCGGGGGAAGCCACTTAGACATCGCGTCAGGATCGAGAAATGCCCTGTAGACACGTTCGGGCGGCGCGCCAAGCACGCGGTGAAGACGGACAGTGTTGGTTGAGATGCCGGACATGGTCAGGTCCTCCTGTGAGTTTGGGAGAAGATTACCCTGCATTTGTTGTGTAAAGGAGTGAACACTCGTCACAATTCTCTCTTCTATTTATCTTAATAATGTCAAAAGACATGCTTTCTCCATCGAATATCAGCAGCCCTCCGGTTAATGGGGTACCTATTCCAAGAATAAGTTTGAACGCCTCCATAGCCTGAAGGGTTGCAAACATAGCCGGAGTTGTACCAAGTACAGGAAATATCTTTTGTTCGACAGGAGGTGTTGGGAATATACATTTTAAACAGGGACCCTTGCCAGGCGCTATCGTAGTCAGTTGTCCCGCAAGTCCATAAATCCCAGCGTGGACAAAAGGAATCTGGTAATGTACACAGGCCTTGTTAATAAGGTACCTGATGCGGAAATTATCCATTGCATCAATTACAACGTCTGCCCCTTTTATCATGTCATATATATTTTCTTCGTTAATTTCGGCTACAACACTCTCAACAAGTATATCTGAATTCATCTGTTCTATTTTTTCTTTCGCAGAGATGGCCTTGTATTTACCGTTACCTTTTATGTCCTCCTCCCAATGTAATACCTGACGATTCAAATTAGTCAGTTCCGGTTTTTGCATGTCAATAATTGTTAGATATCCGATGCCGCCCACAGCAAGGTATATTGAAGCAGGACATCCCAGCCCACCGGCCCCCAATACTACTACTTTAGAGTTTTTAAGCCTTTTCTGTCCTTCAGCGCCCCATCCATTGATCATCATTTGCCGGTTATATCTGTCCAGATCATATTGCGTCAATTCTTTTTGATTATTAATCATGACCCCCTTCACGCGTAAATTTGTTAGAGATAGAATATACAACGATTATCAAGAAATTAACACAATATAGAAGAATGCTGATGTGTAACGGGATCGTAACCAATTGATTTCATTGGTGGGCGATACAGGTATCGAACCTGTGACCTCTTCCGTGTGAAGGAAGCGCTCTACCACTGAGCCAATCGCCCTCAATTTTGCCGTATTATTAACATAACTTGTCTGACCGGTCAAGAGATTTATCAATAGCACTACCAATATATACCCTTCCCTTGAAGGAGACGGTCTTTACAAAATATTATAATCATAACTTATGCTGATTAAGCAGGAGTATGTTGACGGCTATCGTCATGAAATTGGCTATAAATTATTGAAACTTAAATCGTATCGTAAAAACACTTCTCGTAACTAATTGATAACATAAAGAAATAAAAATTATGCTCAAGTATTCTATCTGGTATGCCGTTTGTATATATATTTAACCAAAACACAAGCCCATTAATATAGTAAAAGGAGAATATTATGAAAGAACCTCTCAGCAATGTATCAAGGCAGATCAAAAACCTGATAGACAAAAACGGCAGTATTACCCTTTTTGAATTAGAACAAAACCTGGATACTTCATACAACCTTATATTCCTTGCAATTGACTACATGGTTTCAAGGAACGAGATATCTCTTAGAAGATGCGGAAAGGATTATTTTATATCCAATGCTATAACGGAAAAGAAACTCCCAGTAGTTGATACATATGTAAATGAGTTTCTTTGCCAGGATGTATAATATTTCTTATCTTCCATATAGTTAAGCTACCCCGCATGCAATGCAATCCAGAAAATATTTCTATGACTTCAATAGCTATATTCATTCAACAATACAGATATTCATACAAATCTCTATGTATCTATACAAGCAAGATTCCTTGTATTAAATATTTCTTGACAAATCTTCTTTATAGCGTGTATAGTATGATTGTATGCTTAAAGATGGAAGTTTGATTGAAGAATTAGAAGATATCCTTGGTGGTCTCGAACAGCGAATAATGATGTATCGCAACAGGCTGATAGAGTTGCAGAAAAAACGTGACCGTCTGGATGATGAGATTAAAACCGGAAAAAGATACTTGGAATTAGCAGAAACACTTTATAAGGTAGAAAGAAATAAGTCCCGCGCATCACAGCAGGCCCAGCCGGAAGACAGTGAAAAAAATTCATCAAAACAGTCTGAAGAGACGAAAGACCTGTTATTAAACCAATTCAAATTTTCTGGCCTCAGCATACCCCAGGCCACATATATCCTATTGAAGGAAGAAGGAAGGGCCCTTCATGCAAAGGAAATATACCTGCGCCTACTCGAAGGCGGGGTAAAAATAAGGAGTAAAACACCGATAACGTCTGTGTCAATATCTTTAAACAGGGATAAGAGGTTTCTGAGAGTTTCTCCTAACACGTATAGCCTCTCAGGAGAAGAGACACAGGGTCACGAAAGGAGGTGATATTCATTGGCAACAGCAAAGAAAAAGGCTCCGGCTAAAAAGAAGGCAGCAGCAAAAAAGCCGGCAGCAAAGAAACCAGCAGCAAAGAAACCAGCAGCAAAGAAAACGGCAAGCAAAAAGAAATAATATTTTTGTTCAATTATATCAATAAATGGGGGCTTTAAACATATTTAAAGCCCCCCATCTTTTTCTAATTATTTTGCTATGAAGATTTATTATAATATAGTCAATTAACGTCAACTTCCCGGTGTCCTACCTCAATCCATTTCTCATTGCTGGCAAGTATGGCAGCGGCAAGTCGTGTATTTAGTGTATGGCCGGTACGGCAGGCGGTCACATGTCCGATAAATGACCTTGAAAGAAGGGATAAATCACCAATAAGATCAAGTATCTTGTGGCGTATAAACTCATCTTTAAATCTCAAACCCTCTTTATTTAATATGTCATGCTCACCAAGAATGATAGCGTTCTCAAGTGATCCTCCCTTACCCAGCCCTTTTTTCTTAAGGGTCAGGAGATCCCTTTGAAAGGCAAAGGTACGGGCTGGCGCTATTTCACTTATAAAACCATCTATGGAAGGATGATATAAAAACTCCTGTTTCCTGAGTAACGGGTGATCAAAATCCATCAGGTACGTAATGACAGGGAAAGGTGACGGTTCTATTTTTATATACCCGTTTCCACTTATTATCTCAATAGTATCAAGAATCCTGATGTGGGTCCTGATCTTGTCCTGTTGAACTATACCGCTATTTAGAATAAGTTCTACTAATGGGGATGAACTCCCATCCATAATTGGAACTTCAGGGGCATTTAACTCTACAAGCATATTATCAATGTTAAGACCTGCTGCAGCAGCCAGGAGGTGTTCTACTGTCCCTACGTTATAACCATTTATGCCGAGGGTAGATGAGGACTCAGTTGAAACTACCTTGTCAGCCGTTGCTTCAATCCGCACATTTTTATCACTCCTGATAAATATGATTCCTGTATCAGGCGGGGCAGGATGCAATCTCATGCATACTTTAACACCCGAATGCAATCCTATTCCATTACATTCAACACTATTTTTGATGGTCCTTTGGTAACGCATGATTAACTGTATTAGAGCAAAATTTATGCCACTTGGTACCAACACAGATATATCAATGTAATCAAATGGTTATGGTATTCAAGTGACATCCTGATGGTGTATTATATTTGCAATGTCAACCTTACAGGTGTGTCGTTATTACATCACCTCATTATTTTTATTACCTTGACTTGAAATACTATTATCTGATACAAACGCCTTATGAAGGTATGTGAGATATTTAAAAGTATTCAGGGCGAAACGTCATACGCTGGTATCCAGGTTTTGTTTGTCAGGACTACAGGCTGCAATCTCAGGTGCAGGTGGTGTGACACAACCTATGCGTACAATGAGGGAGAAGACTATTCTATTGACGAGATAGTACGAATCCTTGACAAATATGATTGCAGAAATGTTGTCATCACAGGCGGCGAACCACTATTGCAGGAAGAGGCGCCCCTACTGGCAGAAAATCTCGTAAAAAATGGTTATAAAGTCTTTGTTGAGACAAACGGGAGTATGGATGTGTCTCAACTACATCCGGATGTAATAAAGATATTAGACATTAAGTGTCCGGGAAGCGGCATGGCCGACAATATTATGTGGGATAACCTGAATTTTATCTCCTCCAATGATGAGATAAAGTTCATTGTTGCAGATAATAATGACTATGTTTGGGCAAAATCTGTTATTGACTCATGCCGTCTTACAGATATATGCAATGTACTGATATCACCTGTCTTCAGTAGTCTTGACCCTAAGCAGCTTGCAGCGTGGATAATTAATGACAATCTGGGGGTCCGTCTGCAATTGCAACTGCACAAATATATTTGGGGGCCGGATGTCAGAGGCGTCTAATGCATTCAATTACTGCAGTAAGGTAGCCTTAGAACATTATGAAAACTTTCCCGTGGGTTCATGGCTTATACCAAGGAATAAAAGGAAATATGTGCACGCAATTTATGCCTTTGCCAGAACTGCTGATGATTTTGCCGATGAAGCCGGATACGGAGATGATGAGCGCGAATTACTCCTGGCTGACTGGGAAAAGAGGCTTGATGAATGCGTAACCGGTAATCCTAATCATCCCGTGTTTATTTCTATTAAAGAGGCTATAGAAAGATTCCATATCCCGGACTCCTTGCTTAGAGACCTTATTACTGCCTTCAAGATGGACACCGTTAATAAGCGGTACCTGTCAATGTCAGATGTCCTTAATTACTGCCGCTATTCTGCTAATCCCGTGGGGCGGATTATCCTCTCACTTTTTGAATACAGAGATCCTGAATTGCACAGGTTGTCTGACTTCATATGCACTGCCCTCCAGCTTACTAATTTCTGGCAGGATATCGCGATAGATCTTAAGAAAGACAGGGTATATATTCCATTGGAAGATATGAAGAGGTTTGGCTATACGGTTAATGAGCTTAAATCTCACACATTAAACGATTCATTCAGAGCTCTTTTATCCAGTGAAATAGAATTTACAAGAGATCTTTTCAATATGGGCCGCCCTCTCTGTACCAGTGTCAGAAAAGGTCTTTCTATCGAATTGCAGTCTATCTGGTCAGGCGGTATGAAAATACTTGAGAAAATAGAGCACAATGGATATGACATCTTTACAAAGAGACCGGTGATAACAACGTTTGATAAAATAAATATATTATTACGTGCTCTGACTACAGGACACTAAGCTTTGCAAAATAATCAAATAAAATCAGGAGTAGGCTACAGGATTACAAAAGAGAGCAACTCGAATTTCTATTACTCTTTCTTTTTCCTCCCTTCTGAGAAAAGAAGGGCGCTCTACTCAATATACGCATTGTGCCGCTGTCTGGATGATGTTGCAGATAATTCAGGCAGCAGGCCAGAGGCATCAGAGTCTCTTAAGAGGTGGACGGCAGAGATAATCAATCTTTATAACGGAATACCCTCTCACCCGGTAACTGTTGAACTTAAGACATATATTGACAAATACGGTATCCCGCAAAAATATTTTCTTGAACTCATCAAGGGGGTGGAAATGGACCTTGCAATTAACAGATACAATACATTTGAGGAATTGCATAAGTATTGCTACAGGGTGGCATCCATTGTCGGACTGATCTGTGCGGAGGTCTTTGGGTATAAGAATGCAGAGACTATGGGTTATGCCGTTGACCTTGGCATAGCAATGCAGCTTACCAATATACTCAGGGATATTAAGTCTGACGCTGAGAGGGGACGTATTTATCTCCCGACTGAGGACCTTGAAAAATTTCATTACACTGAAACAGAACTCCTCTCCTCTAAATATAATAAGGCATTTGCGGAGCTGATGAAGTTTGAAACACAACGTGCCCGGGATTTGTACATACGGGCAGAGAAGACACTGCCCCGGGAGGACAGAAAGGCGATGGTTGCCGGAGAAATTATGCGCGCCATATACAGCCGGATACTCGATAAGATTGAGGCTTCCAACTATAATGTTTATGACAATCCACCGAAACTTTCAAAGCTGCAAAAGATTTATATTGCCATCAGCACATGGATCAATATCAGGTTATAGTCAAGCGGCATGATAATCCAATGTTTCATCCCGCCACCCCGTCATCATGATTTTACTTCAGGTTCTCAAAAGTTGCAGGTTCTGGAGATTCCGAAACATGTCCGGGATACCAGTCAGGGTGCTTAAGGATAGGGTTAAACGGGTATTATAAAGTGAAAAGTGTAATCATCATAGGCGGCGGTTTCGCCGGTCTTTCTGCCGCGGCAGAACTCTCGTCTGCCGGATACAGTGTAACCCTTATAGAGCAAAGAAGATTCCTCGGCGGCAGGGCATACTCTTTCTTTGACAAAAATACAGGTCTCGAACTTGATAATGGTCAGCATATCCTTATGGGTTGTTATGAACAGACCTTCAGGTTCTTTGAAAAGATCGGGGCTTCAGATAATCTATTCTTTCAAAAAAATCTTTCTGTTGATTTCCTGGATACAAACGGAAGCACATATAGATTGGATTGTCTGCCTTTGCCAGCCCCTTTTCATATCCTGTCAGGAATCCTGAGATTCAAGGCCATAAGCATTGCACAAAGGTTTCAGATGCTGAAGATGGCAAAGGGGCTGTTGTTCGGCAACGCAACTGATTCATCACATGATTTAACAATTACTGAATGGCTTAAACAGCTCGGACAGGGGGAAAAGGCCCGTGAGACACTGTGGGATATTATTACCCTTGCAACCATGAATGAACATCCTGATAAGTCATCTGCATCCATCTTCAGGAATATCATGAACAAGGCATTTTTCTCACACCGCAGCTATTCCAGGATCGTATTACCAGCAGCGCCTCTAAGCAGAATTTACCCTGAGGCATCAGAAGATTATATTAGAAACAATGGCGGCACTATAGAAAAAGGGTTTGCAGTATCAGGACTGCTGACTAACAAAAATTCAGTATCTGGTGTTAAATTAACTGATGGACGTGTCTTCAGAGGAGACTACTATATCAGTTCAGTTCCATATGACTCTCTTCAAAGGCTGTTTGCAGGGACTGTCTTTTCGGGGATTGAATTCAATTATGTTCTCGAAACCATTGGCAGTCTGGAGCTAAAACCATCTCCGATAATCTCTATACATCTATTATTAAATAAGCCCGTGACAGGATACAACTTTGCAGCCCTGCTTAACTCACCTGTTCAATGGGTTTTCAATAAAGAAGATATATTCGGGGACGCTGCTTACAGGGGTCTATTGTCAACAGTAATCAGCGGCGCACATGAGTATATTGATTGGCCTTCAGAAAAATTGGTGGAAATGGCGGTAAGAGAACTTAAAAAGGTAATGCCTGTTATCAGCGCTTCCAGACTTTTACGCAGCAAGGTTATAAAAGAACGGCAGGCTACATTTTCTCCCCGGCCGGGTATTGATAAACTCAGACCGTCACAAAAGACCGCAATAAATAACCTCTTTCTTGCAGGAGACTGGACAGACACAGGTCTGCCGGCGACAATAGAGGGTGCCGTCCTGAGCGGACACAGATGCGCAGGGATGATTATCCAATCATCGTCCCGGTAGGCAATCTTCTTCAGATCATCCTTCTGTAATTACTCAATCTAAGCCTCCAGACTTTGACGCCGCAGAAGCGTTCTCC
The DNA here is from genome assembly GCA_020846775.1 of Nitrospirota bacterium. NCBI lineage: Bacteria > Pseudomonadati > Nitrospirota > Nitrospirota bacterium. The sequence goes on along the minus strand of JADLDG010000022.1, from coordinate 47,050 downwards.
TTCCGGGCATATGGGCCGGACATCAGCCATATCTCTCGATGTGCACGGTGGGAGAAGGTATTTGCCAATTACAGGATTTATTATTTTTATCTGTTCTACCTCATCCAGCGAGGCACGCCAGATCTCTTCCTGGGCATTGTAGCAAAGCCTCATGGCATACTTATGTCTGAGGTTGAGCAGGTCTCCTGTTTCAGTAAAACGCACAGCGACCGAATTTGGCAGGAGGTACATGGCAAATTCATCACTTACACCAAGCGCCTTAAGCCTGTTGATGGCTCCCCATGTCTGATTCATCGTCTCCTGATACTCACTTTCAATTTTTTTGTCCTGCCTTATAAGCTCAGGAGTAATATAGTCCGGCACATCTGTTATTTGTCTTTGAAGACATGGACGTGAGGCTGGTGTAGTCCTGTGACGCTGATCCTGCGAGTCTGCAGTATGACTTATCTTTTTTCTGAACGTATATGACACGTGTGACAGCGTCCTGGACAGTTTGGACATAGAAGTAAGATTCAGTGTCTCACCAAAAAGATGATTCTGCGAAGGGTCTGATACAAGTTTGATTGCCTTTTTATCGCTGAGCTTTGATGAAGGGAGTCCAAGCACCTCACGTACAGATTGTGCAAGCACAGCCTCATTATTCAGTTTATAATCTATCAAATGCGATGTCCGGCCGTCCAAGCTTGTATCGAATTCCATTAAAAATTCTTTAGATAGTTTTAATGATTGATTTGGTTTTATGGATTGGATGAACTGGTATTCAGGCATGTCATCACTGTCAAGAGGTTCTTCGAGGATAGTCTTAAAAAGCGGTTCAAAAGCGAGAACCTCTGCTATCATCTTTTCCACTACAAGCTGCTGTTCAACAGGAACGTCAAACATCCTGCATAGACGGTTGTATCTGAACAGGGTTAGAGCGTTTACTGTGTGATAGAGATATGTAAACGCAGCAACAGGAATGACATACCTTGCAACCTCCTGCGCCTTCTTTACAACCTCCTTCTCAAGCCTTTTGACAGAGCTATACATAGGTAGTTCCAACTGCATCAACTTTGCCCGGCTATGACTTCCCTTCAGGTTTTTTTTATATTTCTCATATGCCCTGAAGCGTCCCAGGTACTCTGCCTTAACTATGGGATAAAGCCTTTCAATAAGTCTCCTGTATGCATCCATCTGAAGAGATATGGTTTTTTCGTATACGGCTAATGCCTCACCCTTTAAAGGCGGAATAAGAAAGTTTCCAGGCCTGATAGATACATAACGCTGGCTTACCTGTTCGCTATTATAGAATGGATGACTATGCAGGAAAGACCATACAAACTGGCGCGAGACATTTGATATTGCAAACTGAAAATGTGCATGTTGGAGAGTGGTGTGGTGGCCCGCCTTATAAATACTCTTTGCAAGTTTTCTGTAATCTTCAGTTATGTTGTCATCGTAGATTATTCCTTTGCCTGAGTAACATGTCTGGGCTGTGGCTACCAGGTTCCTGAAAGGATTGGAAAAGGCCTTCTCTAATTTTATGATAGGTTCCGCAGAAAGGAAGCGATTCATTTCAGTTGTACTCGTTCATGCGAAAATCCAGTTTCAAATTCCCCCATCCCCCTTTTTCTAAAGTGGGGGAACCTGTTTTCCCCCTTTGAAAAAGGGGGATTAAGGGGGATATTAATACCACTTGCCAGTCTGAGGCTCATGGCTGTTTAACACCTAATAGCCTGTTGATAGTCGGTTTCCCGAATAATTCAAAACCCCTCATGGCTTCTGGCGGGTATCCTGCTACGCATACTATAGGTTTGTCCGAGAGTACTCCCATAATCAGAGGCTTTCCTGATTTCATTGAAACTCCATTCACAACCACACCCGGGACATCAATGGAATTGATAAGCTCTGCGATAAACTCCCTGCCACCGGCGGCTGTCCCTCCTGAAATAATTGCCATATCAACGCGGGTGAGTCCGCCGCGAAGCGCCTTTTGAAACATGGTTAAATCGTCTTTCATAATATCAACTACAAGCGGCATTCCACCACATTCCTCTACAAGAGCTGCAAGTGTGTATGAGTTTGCATCCCAGACATAGCCCGGCTTAAGAGGTTCAGCATGTCTCAATATATCATTTCCTGTACTGAATATTGCTACTATAGGCTTCCTTGATACGGTGACAGATGAGATACCATGACTCGCGAGCAACATAATCTCTTTTGGGGATAGTCTTGTTCCAAGACTGATTATTACATCACCTTTTTTCTGCTCGCAGCCTTTAGGCTCTATATTGTCTCCTCTGCTTAAAGGTTTTTTTACTATTATCCCATTGGCTGTCTTAACGATGTCCATATGTCTCACTACTGCAAAATCTCCTTCAGGCACAAAGCCGCCTGTTCTAATCTCCATACATGTCATAGCCGGCAGTCCCTCTGAATACGTCTTTCCCGGCTCTATCGTCCCGGCAACTGCAATGGTCACAGGCTTGTTTTCTCCGGCATGAGCAACGTCCGGCAAATTAACTACATAACCTTCTACTAATGCCCTTGAAAAAGGGGGGGAATCTATTGTTGCCTTAACATCAATAGCCGCTATCCTCCTGTTGATCTCACTGATCCCGACCTCCTCAATGCCGAGAGGCCCAGATGGAAATGCATCAAAAAAAGTCTTTAGCGCTTCTGCTACCGGATCATTTTGCTGATTGTTCATTAACTGTCTCCTCTATGAATCTTGTTATCTGTGCCACTGATTTAAACTCTACAGAGTTGATACCCAGACCCTGCGCCCCCAGAACATGCCCCTTTATATCATCAATAAATATTGCCTCTCCGGCTTCAACCCCTGTCTTCTTGAGTGCAATGCGAAAGATTTCAGGATCAGGCTTCATTACACCAACTTCATAAGATAATACCCACATGTCAAACTTGTACACAATAGGAAAGGATTTTTTTATATACTCAAAATGGAGTTCATTCGTATTTGATAAAAGGCATAACCTGAAATCCTTTTTTAATAATCGGATTAAATCTGCCACCCCCTCATTTTCTCTAAAAATGTCGTTCCATATCTGTTTAAATTGATCATAAGAAAGATCCAGATAGAAAGATTCTTTTATGTGACTGTAAAACTCATCTGATCTGATTTCACCTCTTTCATACTTACCGGCAATGTCAGTTAAATGCAGCCGCAGATAGTCAGCAATCTTCCCCGGGTCTTTATATGACATATGGTTAGATGATCGCGCCAGCCCCTCTGCTACAGAGGAAATGGAAAAGTCCAAAATGACCTTACCGAGATCAAATATTATCAGCTTTATCATCTTGAACTTACATATTACATTGAAGCAGACTATTTGTAAATATAGTTGACATAGACACAATCGTTCTATTATCCTGTGATATACAACAACTTTCGGATAAAAAATGTCAAAAGGTATCATTTCACCAGAAGTCTTTATTCCCGATAAATTCGGTATTGATAATCTTACAATGGAAAAGGCCCTTAGCGGATTACTCAGCCGTAAGGTAGACTACGCTGATCTTTATCTCGAGTATGTCACAAGTGAGTCGCTCAGCCTTGAAGAGGGACTTGTTAAAAATACATCAAGGAACATATCACAGGGCGTCGGAGTTCGTGCGCTTGCAGGTGACAAGACGGGTTATGCATATTCTGATGATGTGTCTCTTCAACACATACAGTTGGCAGCGGCTACGGCCGGTTATATCGCGGCAGAGTCCGGAGATAATTCCATTGTCTCTTTGAATAAAATGAAAAAGCCCGGGTTAAATCTATATCCGCTTGATGTCTATCCTACAGATGTTGTTGTCGAGGAGAAGGTCAGGCTCCTGGAGAAAATAGACAGGATGGCAAGAGACTATGATTCGAGGATTCGAAATGTTCTCGCATCCTTTACGAGCCAGTATAAGGTAATTCTCGTAGTTACTTCGGAAGGGCTGATAATAGGAGATATTCAGCCCTTATGCAGGCTTAATGTCACATGTATCGCTGAGGATGCCGGAAACCGTCAGGTTGGGAGTTTTGGAGGGGGCGGACGCGTGGAATTTTCACACTTCTTTGACGAAAACCGTTATGCCCTCTTTACAAGAAGGGCTGCAAAACAGGCATTAATAAATCTCGAAGCAGTTGACACACCTGCCGGCACTATGGATATTGTTCTTGGCGCGGGCTGGCCGGGGATACTGCTTCACGAAGCAGTAGGGCATGGCCTGGAGGCAGACTTTAACAGAAAGAGGACATCAGCCTTTACAGACATGATAGGTAAAAGGGTTGCATCAGAGATCTGCACTGTGATAGATGATGGTACTATTCCAGGAAGAAGGGGATCAATAAACGTGGATGATGAGGGGACAGAGTCATCTCGTACCGTCCTGATAGAAAATGGAATACTCAGAGGATATCTGCAGGACAGGCTCAATGCAAAATTAATGAAGATGCCTTTAACCGGCAATGGGAGGCGTGAGAGTTATGCTCATCCTCCTATGCCGCGCATGACCAATACATTTATGCTGCAGGGTGACTCAACGCCCGTTGATATAATCAGGACCGTCAGCAGGGGGCTCTATGCCGTTTCTTTCGGAGGCGGACAGGTTGATATAACTAATGGTAAATTTGTCTTTACCGCCAGCGAGGCTTACCTGATAGAGGATGGGAAGGTGACTGCACCGGTACGGGGCGCCACGCTGATCGGCAACGGCCCTGATGTATTGAAGAAGGTTTCTATGGTGGGCAACGACCTGGAACTTGATAGTGGAATCGGAACCTGTGGTAAAGATGGACAATCTGTCCCGGTTGGTGTAGGAATGCCCACCATTAAGATTGATGGTATGACAGTGGGCGGAACAGTATAAAATCTGAATAGGGCGTGGGATTCTGAAAAAATGGAAATTACTATTGAAATAGCTCAGGATATTCTGGCGAGGGCTAAAACAAAGGGGGCTTCAGACGGTGATATAATCGTCGTAGACGGACGGTCATCCGATGTTCTTGTTCGCCTTTCTTCCATAGACAAGATTACTGATTCTCAATACAAGACGCTGGGGTTAAGGCTTTTTTTCGGCAAGAGAAGCGCTATAAGTTCAACTTCGGATTTCACACAGGAGTCACTTGAGAAGTTGATAGAAGACACTTGCGAGTTTGCAAGGGTAACTGCTCATGATGAATTTGCAGGTCTTCAATTGCCTAAGTACAGGCAGAGGGCCAAAGAAACAGATGTATACGATGAGACTGTTCATCAGGTAACAAGCGAAGAGATGATAGAGATGGCAAAGACTGCAGAGGCCTCAGCATTCAAATATGATGACAGGATAACAAACAGTGACGGGTCAAGTTGCAGTAAGAGTTTCACGCATATTATTTATGCAGGTACAAATAATGTGTCAGGAGAATACAAGACATCCATGTTCTCCATATCAGCGACACCTATTGCATCAGTGGATGGACTGATGCAGCGTGATTACTGGTATTCTTCTTCAAGACGTTTCAGTCAGCTTGAGAGACCGGAGAGTGTTGGAGAAACTGCTGCGATGCGTACAGTCCGCCGTCTCGGCGCAAGACAGATTCACACACAACAGGCGCCTGTTGTATTTGATCCGGAAACTGCAGCCACCCTGCTTGGAAACCTTTGCATAGCATTGTCCGGTTACTCAGTCTATAAAGGTACATCGTTTCTTGTTAATCTGTTAAACAGGCAGATAGCTGCTCCTGAGGTTACGATATATGACGATGGGACTATCCCGTGGGGAATAGGGTCGAAACCATTTGATGGTGAAGGCACTGCATCAAGAAAAACGATTGTCATAGAAAGAGGGATCCTGACAAACTATCTTTTAGACTCATACTCTGCAAGGAAGTTGGGTTTGACGACTACTGGCAATGCCTCGCGCGGTGCAGGAGACCCTCCGGTTGCCGCCCCTACAAACCTGTATCTTTCTGCCGGCAGGCATTCACCTGATGAGATAATAAGGTCAGTGGATTCAGGACTGTATGTTACCGATCTTATAGGTTTTGGGTTTAATCCTGTGACTGGTGATTACTCCCGGGGTGCGTCGGGGATATGGATAGAAAAGGGTGAACTGGCATATTCTGTTGAAGAAATAACAATTGCAGGTAATCTTAAAGATATGCTCATGCAGATAGAGATGATCGGTAATGACCTCAGCTTCAGGCAGAAGATATGCTCACCGACCATTAAAATAGGGAAATTGACAATAGCAGGACATTGAAATTGCTCAAAAAGAACCGCAGAGAGGAAATACTCAAGTCAGCCATCTCGGCATTCTCACATAAGGGCTACCACAATACAAGCATCTCTGACATTATAGAAAAGGCCGGAATAGCACGCGGTACTTTCTATCTCTACTTTGAAAACAAGCGGCAGATCTTCGACAGTGTACTCGATAATCTTATTATCGAACTTGACCACTGCATAAAGAAGATAGAGCTTGGACAAGGTCTTCCAAACCCTTTAGAGCAGCTCAAGGCAAATCTGATACGGGTTTTGGTTCTATTTATTGAAAACAGGGACCTGACAAGGATATTGCTTCGTCATGCCACCGGACTTGATGCAGATCTGGATCAGAAGATTACAGAATTTTATAAGAATTGGGCACGCAAGATTGAGGAGGCCATCAATCTGGGGAAAAAAATGGGCATTGTCCGCGAGTGCAATTCAGCATTGATCTCATACTGCATCCTTGGCTGTATTAAAGAAGTCATAGAGCATATCACTTTAAACAGGAAGGAAAAACCGGATATCAGCGTTATTTCTGATGAGCTGATTAACTTTGGCCTGCATGGCCTGAAAAACCCGAAACTGCCTCTCTTATGAATTCAAACAAATGAGGAGGTTAAATACGAATGGCGATGGTTTCATTCATAGCTTTTTTTGGCGCTCTCGGCTGTTTGATTCGATACTTTCTTTCAGGGTGGGTTTATAACCTTCTGGGAAAGGGGTTCCCATACGGGACATTTGTCGTGAATATAATTGGGGCCTTCTTTATCGGCCTTGTAATGGAGTTCAGCCTGAGAAGTACTATTATATCACAGGATATGCGCATAGGTCTTACCATCGGATTATTGGGCGGGCTTACTACATTTTCCACATTCAGCTACGAGACGTTCAAACTCCTTGAAGACGGTGAGTTATTGATTGCAACGGCCAATGTTCTGGCGAGCATATTGACCTGCATATTATTTACATGGCTTGGGATTGTCTCTATACGCTATATGTATATTAAAGGAGGTTTGTAATGACTAAACTCATTGGGGAGAAAATTCTGATGAGGATATTTATAGGCGAAAGCGACAAATACGGTCATAGACCACTCTATGAGGTCCTTGTGGAACTGTTCAGACGGGAGGGGCTCGCTGGGGCGACGGTACTGCGGGGTATTGCAGGATTTGGGGCTCACAGCATAAAACATACAGACAAGATACTAAGGCTTTCTATGGACCTTCCAATAGTAGTGGAGGTGGTGGAAGAGCATGAGAAGCTGGACAGAATAATGCCGAAGATAGACGGGATGATGAGTGGCGGAATGATAACCATGGAAAAGGCTACAGTCATAAAATACACTCCAGGAATTCCCTAATCAGGTTCAGTGTGACATGTGACACAATGAGAGGAAGGCACTATTTCCGGATGAACCATCATGAGCCGCGGGCTCACAAAGTACATGAAAATAATCCCCCTTACTCCCCCTTTTTCAAAGGGGGAAATTAGTTGCCCCACTTTAGAAAAGGGGGGCAGGGGGATTTGAAAGGCTATTTCGAGTGAACCGTCATGAGCCGGGGCCCGCAAAGAAAGTAGGATGAGAAAAATCTTGACTACACAATCAGTTCTTAGTAGAATCAGCCAGTAGACTGACATGTCAGTCTACTGATATGTCAGTCTACTGATATGTCAGCGGCAGATAGTCTCTCTGTATCCCTCATTTTAGGCGCTTGACCAGAAATATATGAGCAATATAGTTTCCCATCAGCAGAATCTCTTCATCGGTCTTGACGTAGGCTCTACCACTGTTAAGGCTGTTGTCATGGATGCCGCCACTGACAACATTCTCTGGTACGACTATCAGCGGCACGATACGATGCAGATTAAGAAGGTCCTGGAATTTCTTCATACAATAGAGATTGAATTCAAAGGGCAATCTGACAGGTTCCGTATCTTTATAACCGGGAGTGGCGGGAGGGCCGTGGCAGCTCTGATTGGCGCCAAGTTTGTTCAGGAGGTAAACGCCGTCTCTCTTGCAGTGGAAAAAAAACACCCTGATGCCGGGTCTGTTATAGAACTGGGCGGGCAGGATGCAAAGATTATCATCTGGTCCGAAGACCACAATGGCAATAAGAGAAAGCTTTCCAGCATGAATGATAAGTGCGCAGGCGGTACCGGAGCAGTGATAGACAAGATATCTGCCAAACTTAATATTTCACATGAAGATGTAAGTGCCATTAGGTATGCCGGTACAAGACTGCACCCTGTTGCAGGTAAATGCGGCGTCTTTGCAGAGACAGACATAAACGGACTTCAAAAACAGGGTATACCATCTCAAGAACTGATGGCCTCACTTTTCGAGGCCATCGTACAGCAGAATCTAAGCGTACTGACGAGGGGTAATACATTAAGACCTCATGTGCTTCTCCTGGGGGGGCCCAATGCCTTTATACCGGCGCTGCAGGAGGCATGGTCACATCATATCCCAGAGATGTGGAAGGAACGGGGTATTATCCTTCCATCTGACAATAAGCCGGAAGATCTAATATACGTCCCTTCCAATGCCCAGTACTATGCGGCCATAGGATCTGTAATCTACGGGAAAAGTGAAGACGAGTCTGTCGGGAGATATAAGGGTTCAAGGGAATTGGAAGATTATATATCGGGAGGCCGTAAGACATCTGATGCACGGGCAGCTGCTACAGGCCTTGCGGCTGACAAAGAAGAACTTGAGAGATTTCTTGCAGAGTTTAAAAAGATGCCATTTACCCCCCCTGACTTCTCATCAGGGGAGATAGTGCATGGCTATATAGGCATTGACGGCGGATCAACCTCTACGAAGGGTGTTCTGCTTAATAAAGACGGCGATCTCATTGCCAGGGCATACAGGCTTTCCAAAGGTAATCCAATAGATGATACCAAAGAAATATTAAAAGATCTCAGACAGCAGGTAGAAGCACATGGCGCACACCTTGAGGTGGGAGGCGCAGGTACTACAGGCTACGCAAAGGATATGCTCAAGGAGTGTTTTGGAGCTGATGTAGCCCTTGTCGAGACAGTTGCCCACACTAAATCTGCACTCCGTTATTTTGATGATGCAGATGTTATTGTAGATGTGGGTGGTCAGGATATAAAGGTGATCTTTCTCAATGACGGTAAGGTTAAGGACTTTAAACTCAATACGCAATGTTCTGCCGGAAATGGATATTTTCTTCAAAACACTGCAGAGAGATTTGGTTTTGATGTAACAGAGTATGCAGAAAAGGCGTTCAAGGCGGAACGCCTCCCCCTATTCCATTATGGTTGTGCAGTATTTCTTGAATCAGACATTGTAAATTTTCAACAGCAGGGATGGGAACGGGAAGAGATCATGGCAGGACTCGCTAATGTTCTCCCCAAGAATATCTGGCTGTATGTTGTTCAGGAACCTAATCTGCGCAGGCTCGGAAAGACGTTTATCCTCCAGGGCGGCACACAGCATAACCTGGCTGCTGTAAAGTCACAATATGACTTTATAAAGTCAAGGGTGCCTGAGGCCGTAATACATGTTCACAAATATACCGGTGAAAGCGGCGCCATAGGAGCCGCGCTCGAGGCAATACGCGTGGCTGGAGATGGAAACACAAGCTTTATTGGTCTTGACGCAGCAGATGGTATCAGCTTCAATGCACTGAGGAGCGAGGATACAAGGTGTAATTTTTGCCAGAACAGCTGCCAGAGGACATTCATAGATATTGAGGCCTCTTCTGCCCAACACTCTAAACGTTATATAATTGCAACCTGCGAGAAGGGGACAGTGGAAGATATCAAAGAAGTTCAGGCTATAAAAAAGAAGGCTGACAGCCTGAAGAAGATGTATCCGGACCTGTCTGAGATTGCGGCAAAAGAGGTATTTAAAAGCAGGGCTGCAGAAAAACCATTAATGAGCCCGGGCGTCACAAAAGGCCATGAAAATAATCCCCCTTACTCCCCCTTTTTCAAAGGGGGAAATCTGGTTCCCCCCTTTAGAAAAGGGGGGATGGGGGGATTTGAAAGGTTATTCTCCAAATTGAGCAGGCCTAAATCCGAAGGCCGGAATATAAGGATCGGGATTCCTCGGACACTCAATATGTACTCAGTTGCCCCGTTCTTCGTAGCATATTTCGAAAAACTTGGTGTCCCGTACAAAAACATCATATTGTCTGATGACACAGATGAAAAGATGTATAAAGAGGGTTCAAGACGCGGCGCAATTGATGCATGTTTTCCAAGCAAGGTTGCTCTGTCGCATATGCATAACCTTATATACGGAAAGAAGGTCCGCCCGGATGCAATATTCTTCCCTATGCTGCTTGATCTCCCTTCAGAGATAAAAGAGGCTATAGCAAGTTCTTCCTGTCCTACCGTTGCAGCTACCCCCGAAGTGGTTAAGGCGGCCTTTACAAAAGAAGAAGACCTTTTTGCAAAACATGGCATAAGGCTTCTTGCACCTCACTTGAATATGGGCGAACCAGAATTGTTTGAACAGCAAATGTTTCTTTTCTCGTCTGATGTATTCGGTGTCAGTAAGAGTGAATGCAGGGAGGCTATGAAAGCAGGAGTTAAGGCCCTTGCAGACTATGCAAATAATCTCAGACTGAGAGGACGGGAAGTCCTCAGCAGGATAGAGTCAGAAGGCAAGGTGGGTGTGGTAGTCCTCGGCAGGCCATATCATAATGACCCCGGACTCAATCATGAAATATTATCAGAGATTCAGAAATATGGTTATCCAATATTTACGGTAGATTCACTCCCTGTGGATGATGATGTTCTGGACAGACTATTTGGTGATGAAATAAGGCGTGGTGATATCAGTCATCCCATGGTAATAACAGATGTTTGGAAGAACTCATACAGCGAGAATACCAATAAGAAATTATGGGGGGCAAAATATACGGCAAGGCACCCGAACCTCGTTGCCGTTGACCTGTCAAATTTCAGGTGCGGACATGATTCGCCCATATATGCCGTCGTTGAGGAGATACTTTCTGCGACACAGACACCTTATTTTACATTCCATGATATTGACGAGAACAGGCCTTCGGGTTCTATTAAGATACGGGTTGAAACTATACACTACTTTTTACAAAGATACGAAGAGGAGTTAATAAATAATGAACTCACACGTCCTGCATTACAAGAGACCTGCTGAGAGACCATTTACAAAAGATCAGCGTGATTCGACAACCATTCTCTTTGGCGGCCTCACATATAATCATGACTATCTTATTGAAGGGGCACTGCAGGGAATGGGATATAACGCCAAATATCTTCCAATCCCCGATAATCAATCCCTTTCAGTAGGAAAAGAATATGGTAATCGAGGTCAATGTAATCCTACATATTATACGGTTGGAAATCTTATAAAATATTTGCAAAACCTTCAGGCATCCAATACGGAAAATATAGATGATAAATATGTCTTTCTAACTGCCGGCTCATGCGGTCCGTGCCGCTTTGGGATGTATGAGGCTGAATACAGGAAGGCGCTCAGGGATGCCGGATTTCCGGATTTCAGGGTACTGCTTTTCCAGCAGTCAGGGGACATGAATCAGGGTAGGGAATGGGGTTTAGAGCTTACGCCGAAATTTTTCATTACCCTGGTCAAGACTATTATGGCAGGTGATATGCTGAATGAACTGGGTTATAAAATACGTCCATATGAAATTGTCCCTGGTGAAACAGACAGATGCATAGAGCGCGGACGTGACATACTTTACTCTGCGCTTAAAGAGAATAAACCGCTGCGGAGAATATTGAAAGAAGTCAATCAGCTGTTCTCGGAAATTAAAGTAGATTATTCCCGCATCAAACCCAAGGTTAAATTAACGGGTGAGTTTTGGGCAATGACTACGGAGGGAGATGGAAATTACAGGCTGCAGAGGTGGCTTGAGTCTGAAGGGGCTGAGGTTGTTACAGAACCTGTAAGTAACTGGGTCAGCTTTATTTTCTGGGAACATGTTGAACGGGCTAAAGAACGAATTAAGGTAAAAAAAGGGGCTTATAAGGCAATACTGGGTTTGAAGGCAGCAAGTCTCTTATTCAATTATTATTATACCAGTTACCGCAGTGCCCTGAAATTCAGACCCGATGCACTTTCATCCCAGGATAAGATAGCCGAATATTCAAAACACTATTACAGTCCTAAAATATCCGGCGGAGAAGGACATATGGAGATTGGTAAGCATATCATGTCGTTCAGGGAAAAGAAGGCACACCTTGTTGTATCAGTAAAACCATTTGGTTGCATGCCGAGTACCCAGAGCGACGGAGTTCAGTCCAAGGTGGTAACCGACCTCGGCAACAGCCTCTTTGTTTCCATAGAGACTTCAGGTGACAGCGATGTCAATGTCAAGAGCAGGGTGCAGATGAAACTGTATGAAGCCAGGGAACGCGCAAAGAAAGAAGTCGCAGACATGCTGAACAAGCACAATCTGACGATGAAACAGGTCGAGGAATACAGTAAAATCAACCCACTCTCAGGTATGATACGGCTTCCTCATTGTGAAGCAAGTAGTACCAGCAACTTCATTAATTTGAAGGCTGCAGAAATCAGGAAGGTCAATTAGTAAGGTTAATAGGGACAGCGACTATTTAACCTTACCGCCAGCGCCCGATGCCGAGATATTTGCCAAGGTTTGCATCAGGATCAATCTTAGGGACGATCAGGGCCTTACCCGAAGTCATTATAGTCTGTACACCGGGGCCATGACCTGCAAGGTAACTGTCAGTATGTATCACAATGCCGATAGTAACAGCTCCTTCCCTGTAGGTCCATCCATAACTGGAATCATGGTCCTGTATTGCAACAATGTCCCCAAGCCGTAAGACATCAAGTTTAAGCCTTTTTATCGCCTCAGCGTCCGACGTTTGAATGTCGTAGTCTCCCTTGTAAACATCGTTATGCCCCAGACCTGAACCCATCAATTTGCCGGGAACTAATGCAGTCACCGGTACTTCAATCCTGCCGTCCGCTTCCGCAGCCAGTCCTAACTTTTTCAGGACATCAGGTGAGAGGCTGAAGAGCTTTATTTCCGGATAATCTGTGAGGGAGAGCCCCTGACCATAGGCACGTATCAGCAGCTTGTCATCCTGAGTGAGTTTCTCCAGTGTCTCGTCATCAAAGTCTGCGATTACATGTTCTACCCCGCCGTGATGCCCTGTTACAATCCCCTTAGCGCCTTTTGCATCTCCGGAAATGACGACAGCCTCATTACCAATGCAGGAAAATGTGTTAAAGGCACGGTTGGGGTCTTTGTTTGGTTCTTTGGGGTCACTGCTCAGAGAGACGCACGGCTCAATATGGTCGCCTGCCAGACCAAATACCGGGTCGCCAACTTTAACATTATAGGTTATTCCTCCAACACTCGGAAGCATAAGGCTCACTCCGGTACTTGTAAGCTCCCAGCCAAAACACTTGGGGTAGACCACGCTGCCCTGTACAGCAAACTTAATGAGCTTGTCTTCATTTATCTTTAATGTCATTTATTCCTCCATTTCTTCTATCTTATCTGTCACATCATCAATAAGCCATTGGGGAGTCGAGGCGCCCGCTGTTATTCCAACTTTAACTATGCCGTTAAACCATTCAGGTTTCAGTTCATCTGCAGTCTCTACATGTTCAGTGTGTACGTGTCTGGAACATATTTCGGCAAGCCTCTTTGTATTTCCGCTATTCCTGCCCCCAACGACCAGCATCAGATCTACCATCCTTGCCAGTTCATCTGCCGCATATTGATTACTCCTGGTCGCACCACAAATAGTATTCCTGATCTTCCACTTCAGGTTGTTTGACTTAATGTACTGTTCTATCTTTTTGAATTTTGTAAATTCCTGGGTAGTCTGAAAGACTATCGCAGGGCGCAGAGGCCTTTTCTCTATAATTTGCTCCAGGTCTGAAACCACGTAAATCGTACAATCTGCTACTTCGTGATGAGCATGCCCTACGATTCCTCGAACCTCGGCATGCATCTCATCCCCTACGACAAATAACTCATATCCCCTTCTGCAGAACTCTACCGCATAATCCTGAACATCTTTTACAAACCTGCATGTAGCATCGACGATATTAAGATCATTAGTCTGTGCCCTGTTAAAATCATCCGGAGGTACGCCATGAGCCCTTATTACAAGGTTGCCCTCTTTATATTTGTCGAGATCACTGATGGGTTCGATACCGTAGTCTTTTTTTAGACGATCTATTTCCTGAGGATTATGGATCAATGGACCGTATGTCATAGTAGGAAGGGAAGATGATGCGGCCACCTCAGTAGCCTTATTTATAGCCTCTCTAACACCGAAACAAAAACCTGAATGACGCGCAATCATGATATCTTTCATTTATCTATCATATTACATTATCAGTGTGATGTCTTGCAAATCTCTATTCTCGTGACGAGGTTTAACTTATAATCTCCTTTGTGTTGACATTTTCCGGCTAATATCCTATTCTTGTATCTACAAATTACGGGGAGTCATGCCTTCCATCGTTTATAACCTTGTTTATATGCGACATAAAATAATAATCACTCTCATCGTTTTATCTTTATGCAGCTTTCATTTTCTGCCTTCCAAAGCTGAGTCTGCAGGGACTTCATCTGGCAGGAACAATATGCGTGACGGTGATTTAATTGATATTATAAAGTCTTTTTCTTTAGCCTATAAAAAAGGTTTTGCTGACGAATACATGTCATTCTTTACCAAGACAGCCCTTGAAAATGGCAGCGATCCGGTTGATAAAATCCGGGCAAACTACGCTGAAATGATCTCAAATAATATTGTTTCAGCATATGAATTCGAGATATCAGACATAAAAAAGACCGGAGATTCGGCGGTTGTTGATGCCATATACAATAAAACCCTCGTAGCTAAAACTAACGGCATCGCAGTGCCTTCAAGCGGAAATGCAGTTATACGATTTGTTTATGAGAATGACAAAATCAAGATCTCATCTATAGACTATGATAAGAACACAGAAGGTGATTATGTCATTGGAAAGGAAGATTTACTTGACATCTCTGTATGGAAGTCGCCTGAACTTTCACTTTCAATAATTGTCCGTCCCGACGGCATGATATCTCTACCCCTGATAGGTGAAGTACGGGCTGATGGACGAACGCCGACTGAGTTAAAAGAAGATATACAAGCAAAGCTGAAAGAATTCAAGCAGGAGCCGATTGTCTCTATTATCGTTAAAGAATCAAACAGCAAGTCCATCTTTATCTCCGGGGAGATTGTAAAGCCGGGGAAATATCCTTTACGAAGTGATACCACTATAACGCAGGCAATCTCGCTGGCAGGAGGATTTACCCAGTGGGCAAATAAGGATAAAATAATCATTATACGAAAAAGTTCCTTGAATCCGGAGGGAAACCGGGTCTCGATTAGATATTCTGATATTGTTGCCGGTACAAATATGCGGGCAAATATCATGCTAAGGCCTGGAGATACCATAATAGTCCCTTGACACATGAGGTATTTATATTCGTTCTCCGCTAATACAGATCATGTTGATTGGAACTCCCTCATGGCTAATTAAGCTTTTCATTAATCAAAACAATGCGTGAAATAGAGTTGGGTGGAAAGTGAGGCAGTCAATGAACATACTAATGGTTGGTGCAGGAGGAGTCGGCGGTTACTATGGCGCTGTCTTGATGAGGGCAGGTGCAAAGGTCTCCTTTCTTGTAACTCCCCGCTCTCTTCCTATCCTGAAAGCAAAAGGGCTTACTGTGAAGAGCAGGGGAGAGGTGTGGAATTTCATGCCTCCGGTATCAACGGACCCTCAGGACCTTTGTCCGTGCGACCTTATCATAATAGCAGTTAAACGATATGACACGGAAAAGGTGCTTGATGCCATCCGGTTCGTTATTACGAAAGATACTATAATACTGACGATCCAGAATGGTATTGATGGTGAGGATGACATCCTCCGCCGCTACCCTGATGCCAACGTCATTGGAGGTGTTGCCTTTCTTGCTTCAAAGATTGAGGAACCCGGAGTCATTAATCACATCGGGGCCGGTTCCCTTGCAATAGGAGAGCTGGATGGCTCTGAGAGTGAACGTGTCAGGACTGTTGTAACTCTGTTTAAGAATGCTGGAATACGCACGAAGCTGTCAATGGATATCTTAAGGGCAAAATGGGAGAAACTCTGCTGGAATGCTGTATTTAATCCAGTGTCAGTTATCCTGAACGGCCCTCTCGACAATATCCTTGATTCAGTGGATGCGCTGGATGTGGCATTTAAGATATTTGAGGAGATCAGGGCAGTTGCAGATAAAAAAGGTATTTTCATTGATGCCGGCCTTATGGACGAACAGATAAACGTTACGCAGAAGCTGCGTGGTTATCATACCTCCATGTATGAGGACTTTCTCAAGGGTAAACCGACAGAGATTGATTTCTTTAATGGTTATATTTGCCGGGAGGGTGCAAAACATAATGTGCCAACACCGGTCAATTGTACGGTCACATCACTTGTTAAGGCCATAAATTTACAGCACAAAATCGCAGGTTGACACTTCTTGTCGTTTTCTGATAAAACTATCTGACTAGTTAACAATATTGAGTTTTACTGTTACTCTATGGCATTATTCAATTATACCTCACGGGAAATAAATGCAAAAATAGTTTATTACGGACCGGGGCTGTCTGGTAAGACGACTAATATCAAGTGTATCTATGAGAAAATAGTCCCCGAAAAGAAAGGTAAACTTATAACCCTTCCTACTTATTCAGACCGTACACTCTTTTTTGATTTCTTCCCCCTTGAGGCCGGTGAGATCAAGGGATATAAGATGAGGTTTCATCTTTACACTGTCCCAGGACAGGTGTTTTACAACGCAACCAGAAAGCTTGTGTTAAAAGGCGCTGATGGAGTCGTCTTTGTCGCTGACTCACAGGATGGGATGATGGATTCCAATCTGGAGAGCCTCTACAATCTAAAAAAGAACCTTGCAGACCATGGGATCAATATTAATGACTTCCCTGTGGTGCTTCAGTACAATAAAAGAGATCTGCCAAATGTATTGCCGGTAGAGGTGCTTGACAAGACATTAAACAGCCGCGGCCTTCCATACTTTTCCGCCGCTGCTTCTTCAGGTGACGGTGTTCTTGAAACGCTGACTGCTATCAGTAAGCTGGTGCTCGGAGATCTAAGGGAGATGATCGAGACGGGACGACCCAGAAAGAGGGTACCTGTCCCAAGGGAGGGGACAGAGGCTGAAACGCCGGTATCTGCTTCGTCAGCATCAGGGGAAATCAGGCAGGAGAGAAGAGAGGATTTAAGAAATTGGGTAGACTCTGACAAATCTGTCAATGCTTCAGGAAAAAAGACAGAGGGCCTGGGGGGCCCTGATACTCGTGTTACTATGGAGAGTATAGAGCTTGGCAAACCTGTCCCGGAGATAACGAGGATTACAGATACTTTGATGGAAGGGATACTGGACGTTGCCCTGAATGTTAAACTCAGGGTAGTGACAACTAAGGAAGGCAGTAAGATCAGGATTAAAGAAATAGAAATCTCAGACTATGAGCCAAAGGAGATTGGGGTAAAAGGAGGGGAGTAAGATGTCTGGTCATTCAAAATGGGCTACTACAAAACATAAGAAGGCGGCTATAGACTCAAAAAGGGGAAAGATATTTACGAAGATAATAAAGGAAATAACTGTTGCTGCAAGGATTGGCGGCGGTGATCCGGAAGGAAATGCCAGGCTGCGTACTGTTATTCAGAAGGCAAAAGAGGCCAATATGCCGGCAGATAATATAAAGAAGGCGATACAAAAAGGTACCGGAGAACTTCCTGGGGTATCGTATGAGGAGGCTGTTTTCGAGGGATACGGCCCTGGTGGTGTTGCTGTAATTGCGACAATCATGACTGATAACAGAAACCGTACGGTACCTGAGATACGGCACATCTTCGGTAAGCACGGAGGCAATATGGGTGAGGCCGGCTGTGTCTCATGGATGTTTGATAAGAAGGGCTATATTGTGGTGGAAGGCGGGAAGGTTGATGAAGAAAAATTGATGAACATAATAGTAGAGGCCGGTGCGGAGGATATGAGACGTGATGGGGATAACTTCGAGGTTATTACATCCCCTGGAGATCTGGAAACTGTTAAGAAGATGATAGAAGATGGAGGAATAACAGTAGCCCTGTCTGAGGTCACAATGCTTCCACAGAACTATATGGAACTGGACGACAAGGGCGCTGCCCAGGTTTTAAGGCTGATTGAGGCGCTTGAAGACAATGATGATGTGCAGAATGTGTATTCCAATATTATTGTAAGAGACGAAGTGCTGGAAAATATTTAATAATGGGGTCAGGTCTTGAATTTTGATGTTGTTTCTACATCAAAATTCAAGACCTGACCCCATCATTAAAGGAGTTCACATGCGTGCGTTGGGGGTAGATCCTGGCACTGTTGCAACAGGTTATGGCCTCGTAGATGAAGAGGACAATCAGCTATTCCATGTAACTTCCGGTACGATACAGTTCCCGCAGAAGGCTCATATTTGTAGCCGGCTTCAGCAAATATATACTGAAATTGAAAAAATTATCCAGGCTAACAAACCTGATGCAGTAGTGATTGAAAAGGGATTTTATTCAAAGAACGTGCAGACACTGGTCAGATTATCTCAGGTTAACGGGGTAATTATGCTGACATCCGTTAATGCCGGGATACCTCTGTTTGAATACACGCCACTTGAAGTTAAACAATCGGTCGTCGGTTATGGTGCGGCAAAGAAGGAGCAGGTGCAGCAGATGATCCGGAAGATACTCAGGATGGAGACCCCCCCCAAATCACACCATGCCTCAGATGCGCTTGCTGTTGCCATATGCTATTTAAATTCGTATAAGTTCAGAGAACTGCGATGATTGCACATCTCCGCGGACATCTTGTCGTTAAGTCACCACAGTATGCAGTTGTAGATGTAAACGGGGTCGGGTATAAGGTCTTTATTCCCCTGACTACATTCACGAGATTGCCACATGATAATGCAGAGATTATACTGCAAACTTATACGCATGTTCGTGAAGATGCGATACTCCTCTATGGTTTTTTAAGCGCGGAGGAAAGAGACTTTTTTATAACACTCCTTACGATATCAGGCGTTGGTCCAAAGATGGGTCTTAATTTACTGTCCGGTTCATCACTGTCCGATCTGTTGAAGATTGTAGAGAGTGAGGATGTCAAGAGATTGAGCATGATACCAGGAGTAGGTAAGAAAACAGCTGCCAGGATAATCCTTGAGCTTAAGGAAAAACTACCTGCAATGAGCAGTGCAGAGGGTGAGCCCCATCTGGATCATTCAATCTCGGCTGATGCCCTGTCTGCACTCGTGAATCTTGGCTATCCGAGGGCGCAGGCTTATGAGGTAATCAGAAAGGTGCTGGGTCAGAACAGGGATATTACGGTTGAGTTGCTGATCAGGGAAGCGTTAAAAACATTGATTAGATGAAAATCCCCCTTAATCCCCCTTTTTCAAAGGGGGAAATTGGTTCCCCCCCTTTAGAAAAGGGGGGGAAGGGGGGATTTGAGAGGTTATATGCAGGACCGCATAATTACAGCGCAATTGGAAGAAGAAGAAAAACGGTACGAGGCGACGCTGCGCCCGCCTACCTTGTCCGAATACATTGGCCAGGAAAAGGTAAAGGAAAATCTCAATATATTTATTGAGGCCGCCAGGAGACGTTCAGAGGCACTTGATCATGTCCTTTTTTACGGCCCTCCTGGTCTTGGCAAGACAACGCTTGCATATATTATTTCAAGGGAGCTTGGGGTCGGCATAAAGGCCACATCAGGTCCGGCCATAGAAAGACAGGGGGACCTTGCTGCAATACTGACAAATCTTCAGAAAAATGAAGTGCTCTTTATTGATGAGATCCACAGGTTAAACACTGCTATAGAAGAGATCCTGTATCCTGCCATGGAGGATTATCAGATAGATATTATTATAGGTCAGGGACCCTCTGCAAGGACGATTAAACTGGATATACCGAGATTTACATTGATTGGCGCAACAACCAGGAGCGGTCTTCTTACATCACCATTAAGGGACAGGTTCGGGATTATAACGAGACTCGACTTCTACAAACCGGAGGAGTTGCGGATGATACTACGGCGTTCCGCAAATATACTTGATGTTCATCTTGATGACAGCGGTGCAGATGAGATTGCCCGCCGCTCACGGGGGACACCCAGGATAGCAAACCGTTTGCTGAGGCGGGTCAGGGATTATGCACAAGTCAAGGCAGACAGTATCATAACGAGAGATGTAGCTAAAATGGCCCTTGGCATGCTTGAGATTGATGAACGGGGTTTTGATATTATGGACCGAAAACTCCTCCTGACGATCATCGAGAAATTCGGCGGAGGTCCCGTCGGGCTTGAGACCATTTCTGCCGCAATCAGCGAAGACAAGGATACGATAGAAGATGTATACGAACCATTCCTGATCCAGGAGGGTTTCCTGCACCGGACACCGCGCGGACGTCTCGCAACACCGAATGCATACAGGCACTTTGGAATAATTAAACCTGGAGAAACAGAGCAGGGGAGCCTGCTATAGGGGTTTACACCTATGCAGATTATGAAAAACTTCCTGAAGGGGCGCCCTGCGAGTGCTTATTATGATCTCAGGCAAGCCAAACCATCCAATTAACATCCTTGCTTATTGCAAACACCTATAGAATACGCTATCATATCCCACTATGAAAGAACTTGATAAGTTGCGTCAGGGTATAGACAATATTGACTCTGAGATCCTGAGATTGCTGAACGAGCGGGCAAAAGCTGCTATTGAGATTGGTAAGATCAAGAAGGAAGAGAAAATGGTGGCTCATGTTCCGCAGAGGGAGAGGGAAATATATGAGCGGCTTGAGAAAGAGAATCATGGTCCCTTTCCAAAGGAGGCTATCAGAGTTGTTTTCAGGGAGATAATGTCTGCATCTCTGTCATTAGAGCAGCCTCTTAAAGTGGCGTATCTCGGGCCAAAGGCTACATTCACATATCTTGCATGTATGAAACAGTTCGGGGTCTTTTCCGACCATATACCTGTGAACAGCATTAAAGAGGTTTTTACAGAGGTCGAGAAAGGTCTTGCTGATTATGGTGTTGTCCCCATAGAAAATTCCACAGAAGGCGTCGTGAATCACACCCTCGACATGTTTATAGACTCTAACCTCAAGATATCGTCGGAGATCCTGCAGGAGGTGAGTCATCATCTGCTCTCTCTGACAGGTAACATAGCGGACATAAAGTGTGTATATTCTCATCCGCAGCCGATTGCGCAGTGTTCAGGGTGGATAGAGAAAAACCTCGTTAATATCCCTGTTGTTGAGGTATCCAGTACTGCACGTGCAGCTGAAATGTGTGTGGAAGATTCTTCAGCGGCCGCTATTGCGAGCGAGCTGGCAGCACAATTGTACGGCCTTAAGATAATCAGGAGCCACATTGAGGATTATTCCAGCAACTTTACCCGTTTTCTGGTTATAGCAAAGAATCACGAGCCGAAGAGCGGAAAGGACAAGACCTCAGTAATGTTTTCAATTAAGGATAAGGTCGGGGCCCTCCACAATTGTCTTAAGATATTTACCGATTGCGGGATAAATCTTACAAAGATTGAGTCGCGTCCGTCGAGAAAGAAAATGTGGGAGTATATCTTCTTTGTTGATATTGAGGGGCATATTGAGGATGAGAAGATAAAGAAGGCATTGGATGAGCTTGAGCAGCAGTGTACCTTTCTTAAAGTGCTGGGGTCTTATCCGGTCGGAGAGTAAAAGAAGCAATGAGCAATGAGTAGTGAACAATGAGATAGAAAGAAAGCTAATAATCGTCATGCTTAAGTATGTCAGCGACAACATAAAGAACCTTGTGCCGTACCAGCCTGGCAAGCCCATTGAAGAGCTTGAGAGGGAGCTCGGGATTAAGGGGGTAATCAAACTTGCATCTAATGAGAATCCGCTCGGGGCATCGCGTAAGGCGATTGAAGCTATAAAGGGATGCCTGGATAAAAAGGTACACATATACCCTGATGGTGGAGGGTTCTATCTCAGACGGGCGCTTGCAGAAAAATGGGGCTTGCCTTTTGAGTCGGTAATGCTTGGTAATGGTTCAAACGAGATTATCGAACTTCTTATCAGGACTTTGGTCTCCCCTGGCGATAATGCGGTTACATCGGAAAATACTTTTTCTGTTTACAGGCTGATTATGACTGCGGCAAACGGAAATATTATCACTGTGCCGATGAAAGAAGAACGATTTGATCTGAAGGCAATAGCGGGAAAGATAAACTCAAGGACACGCCTTGTCTTCATAGCCAATCCGAACAACCCAACCGGTACGATGTCAACGGCTCAGGAGGTAAGAGACTTCATGAGTGAAGTTCCACAGGATGTCATGATCGTCTTTGATGAGGCTTATGCTGAGTATGTGACTTCGGATAAGTATCCCGATTCCCTGAACTATCTGAATGAGGGGCATAATGTCGCTATACTGCGCACCTTCTCAAAGATCTATGGACTGGCAGGGCTGCGCATAGGATATGGGCTTACGACTGTTGAGATGGCTGACATGATGAACAGGGTGAGACAGCCTTTTAACACTAATGCACTTGCTCAGGCAGGGGCTCTTGCTGCTCTGGGAGATGATGCGCATGTTGAAGAGAGTCGCAGGATAAACAGGGAAGGAAAGGAATATTTATACAAAGAGTTTGACTCGATGGGGATTAACTTTATACCTACGGAGGCAAATTTTATTTACTTTCGTGCCGGCAAAGACGGGGGCGCTATCTTCAATGCCATGTTGAAGGAAGGGATTATAATCAGGCACATGGGCGGGGCTAATCTGAGGGTTACTATTGGATTGCCGGAGGAGAACAGGAAGTTTGTTGAGCTGCTTCGGAAGGTGTTGGGAAAATAACAGGAGGAAGTTCCATGATAATTGTTTTGAGACCTGATGCTACAGATGAACAGATTTCTCATGTAAAAGAAAAGCTTGAGGCGCTTGGCCTTGCAGTTCATGTATCAAAGGGGAAGGAGCGAACAGTCCTTGGAGCAATCGGAGATGAGCGGGTGCTTGTGGATCAGCCTATTGGCGCATTTCCAGGTGTAGAGAAGGTTGTTCCCATCCTCAAGCCATATAAACTTGCGAGCAGGGAATTCCATGCTGATAATTCTATTATTGATATTAATGGCGCTTTGATCGGTGACAAGAAGATTCAATTGATTGCAGGGCCTTGTGCAGTAGAAGACCGGGAGATGCTGATCGGGATTGCTAAAGAGATTAAGGATGAGGGGGGTATGTTTATAAGAGGCGGGGCGTTCAAACCACGTACTTCCCCATACACCTTCCAGGGTCTGGGGCTTGAAGGACTTAAATACCTGGCTGAGGCGAGAGAAAAGACCGGCCTTAGAGTGGTTACGGAGCTCATGGATCCGCGGGATCTGGAGATGGTAAATGAATTTACAGATGTCATTCAGATTGGCGCCAGGAATATGCAGAACTTCAGGTTACTGCAGGAGGTGGGCAATTACGACAAGCCTGTAATATTAAAGAGGGGATTGTCGGCTACAATAAAAGAGTTCCTGATGTCAGCTGAGTATATCATGTCCAGGGGTAATCATAAGGTTATACTATGCGAGCGTGGTATTCGTACCTTCGAGACAGCAACGAGAAATACACTCGACTTAAGCGCCGTACCTGTATTAAAGCAGTTGACCCATTTACCGGTTATTGTTGATCCGAGCCATGGAGTAGGAAAGTGGGACCTCGTTACTCCAATGGCACGGGCTGCCGTGGCAGCAGGCGCTGATGGGATACTTGTCGAGATACACCCGAACCCTGAGAATGCCCTTTCGGATGGTGAGCAGTCCCTGAAGATCTCTGTATTTAAAGAGATGATGAGGCAGCTGAGGCTTATAGCCCAGGCGATTGGCAGAGAGATATGAGTCCCCTGCCCCATTTCCGGAAAATGGTTATTATAGGTGTGGGACTGATTGGTGGCTCTCTTGCACTGGTCTGCAGGGCCAACGGGATTGTATCAGAGGTTGTCGGGGTCGGACGGAGTGAGGCAAACCTGCGGGATGCCGTTGCCCTGAAGGCTATAGATAGTTATAGCTTTAAGGCTGAAGATGCTGTTAAGGGGGCAGATCTTGTCATACTTGCTACCCCTGTCAGAAGCCTGATAAAACTGGCGCAGGAGATAGCCCCTCATCTGGCTCCAGGGGCAATTGTAACGGATGTCGGTAGTGTCAAGGGCCCTCTCACAGAAATAGAAGATATATTACCTGAAGGAACATATTTTGTCGCCGGCCACCCGATTGCAGGCAAAGAGAAGTCCGGTGTAAAGGCTGCATTCGCCCAACTGTTTCAGGATGCAAGGTGTATTTTGACACCTACCCCGCGGACAAATCCTGATGCTGTAAATGCTGTTCAGAAGATGTGGGAGGCTGCGGGGGCCAGGGTTTTGCGAATGACCCCTGATGCCCATGACCATGTCTTTGCTGCTGTCAGCCATCTGCCGCATGTCATAGCGTATGCACTGGTAAATACACTTCTTGAGCTTGAAAATGAGTCAGACGGGATCATCTCATACTCTGCAGGCGGATTCAGGGATTTTACCCGGATAGCAGCAAGCCATCCTGAAATGTGGCGGGATATATGTCTGATGAACAAGAAAAACATCCTTGATATGCTGGACAGATATGAGGTCAGTATAGCGAGAATCAAATCGTTTATCGAGAGTGATAATGCAGACGGATTGTACAACGAGTTTGAGCGGGCAAGGCTTGTACGGGAGAGGCTCTAAAGACAGCAGATGAGCGTAATGACAATAAAGCCGGTAAGGCGTCTGATTGGTGAGGTGACGGTCCAGGGAGACAAGTCTGTCTCTCACAGGTCCATAATCCTTGGTTCAATAGCAAATGGAGTCACAAGCGTAACAAACTTTCTTCCGTCAGATGACTGCAGGGCGACGATGAATGCATTCAGGGCGATGGGTGTTTCTATCGAAGACAACAGCGGCAGCACTGTTAAGATAGAGGGTAAGGGTCTTTACGGACTTACTGAACCTGCAGATGTGATGTATCTGGGCAACTCCGGTACCAGTGCAAGACTCCTTTGCGGCCTGCTGGCCGGCCAGGATTTCTTTTCTGTAATGACGGGTGACAGTTCTCTTCGGCGGCGACCTATGATGAGGGTCGCGGGTCCATTAAGGAATATGGGGGCAAATATCCAGGGTCGGCGGGATGGAGATCTTCTTCCTCTTGCCATTAAGGGCGGCGATCTGCTGGGTATTCATCACAAACTGACTGTATCAAGTGCTCAGGTAAAATCGGCCCTTCTGTTTGCAGGATTGTATGCAGGTGGAAAGACATCAGTTGAGGAGATCCCACAGTCAAGAGACCACACTGAACGTATGCTGAAACATTTCGGTATCATCCTGGAAAAAGAGGGTAATGTCATTACAATAGAAAGCGGTCAGAAAATTATTGCACGGGATATCTATGTCCCGGGTGATATATCTTCAGCTGCCTTTTTTATGGTTGGCGCGTCTATATTAATGGGTTCTGATGTGATTGTGAGGGATGTTGGATTGAATCCCACAAGGACAGGGGTTATTGATGTGCTGAAGAAGATGGGTGCAACTATTGAGATCATTGACCTCCGGGACCCTGAAGGGGAACCGGTTGGAGATGTCAGGGTCGTCTCGGCGCCATTAAAAGGGACTGAGATAAGGGGAGAGATCATACCAAGGCTTGTTGATGAACTACCGGTAATCTGCATAGCGGCAGCTGTTGCTGAGGGTGAAACAATAATAAAGGATGCTGCAGAACTAAGGGTTAAGGAGAGTGACAGGATAGCTGTCATGGCTCAGTGTCTTGTCTCTATGGGTGTTGATGTTGAGACATTTGGTGATGGCATGAAGATAACCGGGGGCAGGAGGCTGAAAGGGGCTGTTTGTAACAGCCATGGTGATCACCGGATAGCAATGTCTATGGCAATAGCAGGGCTTGTTGCTGAAGGCGGGATTACTATTGAAGACACTGAGTGCATACAGACATCTTTTCCGCGTTTTGAGGAGATGCTGCATCGGATCTGTATAGAATGAGATTGGCTATTAGGGAGCAATGAGTTAAAAACAACGAGTTAAGGGGATTGTCGGATTAATATAATTGCTATAGACGGCCCTGTGGGGGCTGGTAAGAGTACGGTTGCCAGGGCACTTGCAAAAAGGCTTGGTTATGCATATCTTGATACAGGCGCAATGTACAGGGCAATAGGGTGGAAGGCAAATGCTGCCGGTATAGAATGCAATAAAGAAAATATGGAAAAACTATGTGAAAATACTACGCTTGAAGTAACTCTTTCAGAGGGCGAGCAAGTGATAATTGTAGACGGTATGGACATAACTGCAGAGATAAGGACTCCTGAGATGAGCAGGATGTCATCCATTGTATCTGCCTATGGACCTGTCCGCCAATATCTTTTAAAATTGCAGAGGGAAGCTGGATCGAGATGGGCAAAAAAATATGGTGGTGTTGTTATAGAGGGAAGAGACATGGGGACTATAGTATTCCCTGATGCCAGATTTAAGTTTTTCATAGATGCGGATATATCGGAGCGCGGGAGGAGAAGGTGGAAGGAGCTCAGAGAAAAAGGCATTGATGTTGAATTGACCGAGACCATACAGAAAATAGAAGAAAGAGATTCAAATGATAAGGGGAGAAGCTTAGCCCCGTTGAAAAAGGCTGAGGATGCTGCAGAGATAGATACCACCGGGCTTGGTTTAGACGAAGTGGTTGACAATATTTGCAGGATAATTCAATCATCGCAGGTCAAGAATTAATATGTCAGATCAAATTCCAACAATCTAATTTTCAATTATGGTCGGCTGAATGCTCTATTCTATTGCCGTTTTTATTATTTCCATCTTTGCCAGGCTTTTTTTTAGAATAAAGATATCAGGTGTTGAGAATATTCCGGTATCTGGCGGGGTTATAATAGCGGCCAATCATCTGAGTTATCTGGATATACCACTACTAAGTTACAGTTTAAACCGACATGCAAATTTTGTAGGGAAGAGGCAGCTTTTTTCCATTCCTGTTGTCGGTACCATGTTTCGCTTACTCGGAGGAATAGCAATAGACCGGGAGAAGATTGACAGGGCTGCATTGCGTGAAATAATGAAGAAGCTTGATTCCGGTAATCTGATTGTTATTTATCCAGAGGGTACAAGAAGCCCTAACGGAATATTACAGCCTGGCAGACCGGGTGTCGGGTTTATAGTAAGGATGAGTGGTAAGAAGGTTGTCCCCACTGCCATTCAGGGTACTGACAAGGCTATGCCCTCCGGAAGCTGGTTAATAAGACCGCATCCTGTAACGATACGGTTTGGTAAGCCTCTCGACTTCAGCGTAAATCTTCCTAAGGTTGAAAAACAGGGTGCAGATTCCAGAATTACTCAGGAAATTATGGACAAAATAGCCGCTTTACTTGAAGCTGGATAAATATAATAAAATTCAAGGTTTACTATTTTGTTCAAATATGTTAAGGTATCTCAAAAATTATTGAAAGGGGCTTTTCCACGAAATGAATAATATTACGTCTGATAACGAAATGCAGAAGCTGTACGACCAGACATTCCAGGGGATAGAGGAGGGGAGCATAATAACCGGAGAGGTTATTGCCATAAGACCTGAATGCGTTTTAGTAGATGTAGGATATAAGTCTGAGGGTATACTGCCTGTTTCTGAGTTTTCATCCAGGGAGCTTCAGAACCTCAAGATAGGTGATAGTATTGCTGTTTACATTCAGGAGCGGGAAGACTCGGAAGGGAACATCAGTCTTTCCAAAGAGAAGGCTGACAGACGCAAGATTTGGGAGCGAATTGATCTGCTGTTCAAAGAGGGTAAATCTATAGACGGTAAGATCGTTGGGAAGGTAAAGGGAGGATTAAGTGTTGATATTGGCATAAAGGCATTCCTTCCAGGCTCGCAGATTGATGTTCGTCCTATAAAAGACCTGGACAGGCTGGTTGGTCAGACAGGCCCGGTCAAGATTATCAAGGTTGATCAGAAGAGAGGAAATATTGTTGTATCGAGACGTGCATTGATAGAAGAGCAGGTTGAGAAGATTCGTGAGCGCACCCTTGAGGCTATGGAAGAAGGGAAACTTATTGATGGTTTTGTGAAAAATATTACTGATTATGGTGTATTCGTTGATCTTGGTGGAGTAGACGGGCTGTTGCATATTACCGACATCTCATGGGGCAGGATAGGGCATCCATCCGAGGTATTCAAGGTTGGTGATAAGGTTGCGGTCAAGGTATTGAAATATGATCCTGATACCGGCAGGATTTCACTTGGTTATAAACAGAAAACACTGGATCCGTGGTTAACAGTTGAAGAGAGGTACCCTGTCGGCACTAAGCTGCAGGGCAAGATAGTGAGCCTTACGGACTATGGTGCGTTTGTATTGGTAGAAGATGGTGTGGAAGGTCTGGTACATGTATCAGATATGTCATGGGCTGGAGATATTAAACATCCATCAAAAGTGGTTTCACCTGGAGATGAGGTCAATGCTGTAGTCCTTAATATTGATAAACAGAACAGAAAAATATCCCTTGGGTTGAAACAGATGGAAGCAAATCCATGGAGTCATGTTGAGAGCAAATATACCCCGGGTACAGTAATAGAGGGTAAGGTGAGGAACCTTACGGAGTTTGGGGCCTTTGTAGGGTTGGAGGACGGTATTGACGGATTAATTCATATATCAGATATGTCATGGCTGAAACATATCAAACACCCATCTGAGGTACTCAAAAAAGGGCAGAAGGTTCAGGCAGTAGTAGTGAAAGTTGATAAGGAAAAACAGCGGATCTCATTAAGTCTGAAACAGTTGGCCGGGGACCCATGGCAAAATGAGATACCGGATAAGTTTGCCGTTGGAAGTACGGTTGACTGCAGGATTATAAAAATTGCCGACTTCGGAATATTTGTTGAACTCGCAGAGGGGGTCGAGGGTCTTATCCATGTAAGTGAATCCGGAGTGGAACCTCCTGTGAGGGCTGAGGATGTTATGAAGATAGGCGATGAGGTACGGGCCGTGGTAACAAAGATTGATACTGCAGAGAAAAAGATCGCGTTATCAATAAAGGAATATCATAAGGACCTGGAGAGGGCAGAAATTGCTGAGTATATGGAAAACCAGGACAAGGGTGGTATTACATTAGGTGAGGCTGCCCGGAAGATTAACTCTGATTAACCAGAGAAGCCGGTCATGAGGAAAAAACATCCAATACTCTTTGTTTTCCTTTCATTATCTGCCATATCTCTTTTTATATTTATAGCTGCATATGCTATCACCGCAGGATTAGGCAGTTTTTCCCTTTCCACAGGGGAAAAGATTGCTGTTGTGAAGATAGAGGGCGTAATCCTCGATTCAAAAGATATTATTGAAGAGCTGCGCGACTACAGGGATAATAAGTCGGTAAAGGCCATTTTGCTAAGGATAGACAGTCCCGGAGGGGCTGTTGCACCGTCACAGGAAATATATACAGAAGTACTTAAAATAAGGGATGAAGGTAAAAAGAAAATCGTCACATCTATGGGGAGTGTTGCGGCATCTGGCGGATATTATATAGCGAGCGCCTCGGATAAAATAGTGGCAAATCCAGGTTCGGTAACAGGGAGCATCGGGGTTATTCTTGAACTTGCAAATGTCAGTGGTCTTATGAAAAAGGTCGGGGTTGAGAGTGTAGTCATCAAAAGCGGAAAGTTCAAAGATGTAGGTTCTTTATTCCGTACAATGATGCCGGAAGAGAGGGACTTGCTGCAGGGTGTCATTGATGATACGTATGATCAGTTTGTAGAGGCTGTATCTGCAGGCCGCGGAATCAACAAGGAAGAGCTTAGACCTATCGCTGACGGCAGGGTATTTACAGGAAGGCAGGCAAAGAAACTTGGGCTTGTTGATGAACTTGGAAACATGCAGGATGCGATAAAGATTACAGCAGATTTGGCGGGCATTAAGGGAGAACCGGATCTTTTAGAAAAGAAGAAAAAGGTTTCTATTATTGAACGTATTTTAAGAAGCAGTTCTCTGACAGGTTTAATAGACAGCGGAAAAAAGATGACTGTGGGGGATGGGACATTCAGCATGAAGTATATGTTGTCATTTTAGGAGAAAGATATGACCAAGACCGATCTTATCGAAAAGGTATCACTTCAGACAGATGGACTCACTAAGAAGCAGACAGAAATTATTGTTAACATGCTTTTTGATAGTATCAAAGAGGCCCTTGCCGGAGGAGACAAAATTGAGATAAGAGGATTTGGCAGTTTCAGGATCAGACAGAGACGTACACGGGAAGGACGTAATCCCAAGACCGGGCAGAACGTCTCAGTACCTGAAAAGAGAGTCCCATTTTTTAAAGCCGGTAAGGAATTGAAGGAACTTGTGGACGGCAGGATTGAGGCTTAGTAATTTTACCCCTCGCGTGTGACCTGATTTTTTAATCTGTTAATTATTTCTGTTACGGGTAATTCTATCTGTCTTTTGTTTACCATATCTCGCAGTACTACTTCACCCCGTGATATTTCATCATCACCTATAATAATGACGTGAGCTGACTTCAGTTTATCAGCCTTACGCATCTGACTTTTCAGGCTGCCCCCGCTGTAATCCATGACCGTTGCGATCCCTTCTTTATGCAAGTTGTTTATAATATTGAAGGCTTCCTTCCTTGCTTGATCGCCAAGAGCCACAAGGAAGGCCAATGGAGACTTCTTAGCGACGTTAACTCTGTCAAAAAGTGAGGATAACCTTTCCATTCCTATAGAAAAACCTATTGCTGGAGTTGACGGGCCACCCAGTTCTGTTACAAGATTATCGTATCTGCCTCCGGCTGCAACAGCGTTTTGAGCGCCAAGTGCCCCTCCTACGAATTCAAAAGTTGTTTGTGTATAGTAATCAAGCCCACGGACGAGCCTGGGATTATTTGTAAATGGGACACTCGCTGCATCAAGGGAATGCTGCACTCCCTTGAAATGTGAAAGACAGTCACTGCACAGATAGTCCAGAGTCTTAGGTGCTTTTTCAGAAAGTGCATGACAATGTGTGGATTTACAATCGAGTATCCTGAGGGGATTGAACTCAAACCTTCTCTGACAATTATCACATAATTCAGACCTTTTGTCAGTGAAGAAAGCCTTAAGCGCATTCCTGAAGGAAGGTCTGCATAGCGGACAACCAATGCTGTTTATCTGTAATTCGACACCCTTTATATTCAGTGAACCGAAAAACATGTGCAGCATGTGGAGGATTTCTGCATCAATCATGAAGTGTCCAATTCCGAAGACCTCTGCTCCGATCTGAAAGAATTGCCTGAAGCGGCCGGCCTGAGGTCTTTCACGGCGGAACATCGGGCCCATGTAGTACAGTTTAGAGAAAGGCTCTGAATCGCGAAGGTTATGTTCAATGTAAGCCCTGACTACCGATGCGGTTCCCTCCGGCCTTAGGGTAATCTTTTTGCTATCCCTGTCCTCAAAGGTGTACATCTCTTTTTCTACTATGTCAGTGTTTTCACCGATGCTTCTTGAGAATAGTTCTGTGAACTCTATGATGGGAACAATAATCTCGCTGTAACCAAAGGTATTGAATATATCACGGGCCTTCTGCTGAATGTATTGCCAGACGACCGATTCATCGGGCAGTACATCTTTAACACCTTTAATGCTGTGTATCTGGTTCACTATACCCTACTCATTGCTCATTGCTTTCTACTCATTGCTTCTTCCCGTTGCCGTAATCATATACAACCGGCCGCCCATGAAATCACCTGTTATCTTATCTCCAACTTTTAGATTTGAAGGCTGGGCTAAGCTGCCGTTTCTCATTGCCATCAGTCCATCGTACAGGATCACATTGATGCTTTTCATAAAGCTCTCTTTAACTGTTACGATGTTCAATTCGTCATTGATAGCAGTAATATCGCCTTCAATTCTGCCTGCGCCCAGTTCATTGCCATGATATATTGTGGATATATCAATTTTTCTGACCGGATTGTTATCCTGAGGAGGCTCGCCTGCTGTAACAAAAACAAGCTCTCCGCCGGTGGCAGGACATGCTTCAGCCCCTGACGTATATGTATAAGTCCAAATCTTATACTGCGTTCCCGGTTCCAGAGGCGCTTCCGGTGTTACAGTTTCCTTATTACCATCCCAGACAACCTTCCCACCTGCCCCCCATTCTGTAGTGAGAAGCACACCAAGCAGATACCTGCCGCCTGCAATGTTCAAAGACTCCAGCATGGGTTTATAGTCATATGTACCTCCGGCGAGGTTGTCGGCAGTCTTATCCCATGTAATAATAATGGGCGCTGATGGGTCTATCCCTTTTGATCTGTCGGCCGGCACTGAGGAAATTATTTTAACAACAGGCGTACATCCTGCAAATGTATATGATATTGGAAGGAGTAGAGAAGGTAAAGACAACCCTATGGTAATTATCAAAAATAATTTAAATAAAGAATTCATATAATCTCCTGTTAATGTTATGAATAAAATAATCCCTCATTATTATTGAATATGCAAAAAAAGTAAAGAAAATATCAGGGCAGCGAGTTTATGTTTGAATAACGACGCATGATATGATATAAAATCAATCTAATATATCAAAGCGGGTGGATATGACTGTTAAGTCTAAAACGGAAAATATGGCGTTGTTTTGCGATCTTGAAAATGTAGCACTGGGGGTGCGCGATGCCAAATATGAGGCGTTTGATATACAAAAGGTGCTTGAGCGACTCCTTCTCAAGGGGAGTATTGTTGTTAAGAAGGCCTATTGTGACTGGGAGCGTTACAGGGAATTTAAAAAGACCATGCACGAGGCGGCATTTGAGCTGATCGAAATCCCACATGTTCGCCAGTCAGGGAAGAACTCGGCTGATATTCGCATGGTTGTGGATGCCCTTGATCTTTGCTATACAAAAGCCCATGTTGATACCTTTGTCATTATCAGCGGCGATTCTGATTTTTCGGCTCTGGTAAGTAAACTGCGTGAGAACAATAAAATAGTCATTGGAGTTGGTGTAAAAAAGGCAACATCGGACCTTTTAATCTCAAATTGTGATGAGTTTATTTTTTACGACGACCTCGTACGCGAGACTGAGAAGCGGCGTAAGGCCAGGCTGCTGCGTTCAAAGAAGAAGACTGCGCCCAATACCGTCACCAAGACTAAGGATGAGCGCAGGCAGGAAGGATTGGATCTGGTCATGGGGACCGTAGAGGCCCTGTTTGAGGAACGTGGAGAAGAAGAAAAGGTATGGGGCTCCATGGTAAAACAGGCTATTAAGCGCCGAAACCCGGGTTTTAGCGAGGCGTATCATGGTTTTCAGACATTCGGTAAACTTCTGGAGGCGGCCCGGGACCTGAAACTTCTTGAACTTGAGTTCGACGAGAAATCTGGCGGGTATATCATCAGGAGTTTTACCCATGAAGAATAAAGCCATTTAAAAAGAGAAGCAGCTATGCCTGCCCTTTTTCAGGCATAGAGTCAACAAGGATTGTGGCGATATTTTTCACGACCTCCATGAAACCGCCATTAATCATCATGGTGTTCTTTGAGCCGTTTGAATCGGTTATTTCAAGTTTTCCTGCTGTCAGACTTGTAATGATCGGTGCATGGTCTGCGAGGATGCCGAGGTATCCCAGGTCGCCAGGGGCAACGATGGAAGATACCTCGCCGTCAAATATGATATTTTCAGGTGTCACAATTACCAGTTTGAAATTCTTTGCCACTTATCCCCCGCTAAACCCCTGCCTTAAGTTTCTCGGCCTTTTCAAATACCTCTTCTATTGCACCAACCATATAGAATGCCTGCTCCGGGATATCATCCATCTGACCATCAATGATCATCTTAAAGCCTTTGATCGTATCCTGCAGTTTAACATATTTGCCGGGAGATCCGGTAAATGCCTCTGCTACAAAGAATGGCTGGGACAGATATTTCTGGATCTTCCTTGCGCGGTTAACAGTCAGTTTGTCTTCTTCAGAGAGTTCGTCCATACCAAGGATGGCAATAATATCCTGAAGGTCTTTATATCTCTGTAATATCTTCTGAATTGATCTCGCAATATTATAGTGATCATCCCCGATAATCCTCGGATCCATTATGCGTGATGTAGAGTCGAGCGGATCCACGGCAGGGTAGATGCCGAGTTCCGAGATCTGTCTGGACAAGACGGTTGTTGCATCAAGATGTGTAAATGTAGTTGCCGGTGCAGGATCTGTAATATCGTCTGCAGGAACGTAGATTGCCTGCACTGATGTGATAGAACCTTTCTTTGTTGAGGTAATCCTCTCCTGAAGCTCACCCATCTCTGTTCCAAGGCTTGGCTGATATCCGACTGCTGAAGGCATCCTGCCGAGGAGTGCAGACACTTCAGCGCCTGCCTGAACGAATCTGAATATATTGTCAATGAACAGGAGCACGTCCTGATTCATCTCATCCCTGAAGTATTCTGCTATCGTAAGTGCGCCCAGAGCTACCCTCAACCTTGCTCCGGGTGGTTCGTTCATCTGACCAAAAACAAGAGAGGTCTTGTTAATAACGCCGGATTCACTCATCTCAAGGTAGAGGTCGTTTCCCTCCCTGGTCCTCTCACCAACACCTGCGAAGACTGAGTAGCCTCCATGTTCTGTTGCAATATTTCTGATCAGTTCCATGATGAGAACTGTCTTTCCGACGCCGGCACCGCCAAAGAGACCAATTTTGCCTCCCTTTGCGTAAGGAGCCAGGAGATCAACAACCTTTATCCCTGTTTCGAGAATTGATGTGACCGGAACCTGTTCCTCAAATGCAGGACTCGGTCTGTGTATCGGCCACCGTTTTTCAGGACGGGGTATAGGCCCCTTTTCATCAATCGCTTCCCCGAGTAGATTGAATATTCTGCCGAGTGTCTGCTCATCAACCGGAACGGATATTGGCGCCCCTGTATTCAGCACCCTCATACCCCTTACAAGCCCGTCTGTTGATGACATGGCAATACATCTCACAATATCATTTCCAACGTGCTGTGCGACTTCAACCACGAGGTTGATCCCCTTTTCCTTATCCTCGATCTTTAATGCATTCAGGATCGAGGGTAGGGTTTCCTGCGGGAAGCGCACATCCACTGTGGGTCCTATAACCTGTACTATTGTACCGTAGTTCATGATACTAATACCTCCTTGCTTATTTTAAGGCCTCTACACTCGTAACAATTTCCGTAATCTCTTTAGTAATTGCGGCCTGACGCGCCTTGTTACGCATGAGGGTCAGCTTATCTATCATCTCGACGGCATTGTCAGTTGCAAGTTTCATTGCCATCATCCTTGATGCATTCTCTGACGTAAATGACTGTGCAAGGGATATGTATATCTTGGTAGTTACATATTTAGGCAGCAGTTTTTCGAATATCCCGTTTACGTCTGGTTCAAAGATATATTGCACTGCCTTATCGTCATCTTTACTGGCAGGGCTTTCTATTTTAAGAAATTTATCCATCGTTGTTTTATATGACATTAAAGACCGGAAGGATGTGTAGAGCAGTTGTATCTCGTCAACCTGGCCTGACAGATAATAACCGATTAACTTGTTGGTAATATCCTCAATCCTTTTATAGTCCAGTTTGCCGCTGATGTCTGTAACCTTGTCAAGTATCTCCCAGCTTCTTTTCCTGAAATAGTCAAACCCCTTCTTGCCAATCAGGAACAATTTGACATTTTTATCCTGGCTCCTTAAAAAAGACTCTGCCTTCAGGATGATATTAGCATTATATGAACCGCAGAGGCCTCTGTCGCTGGTTATGATAACAAGGCAGACATTCTTTATTTCTCTTGTTTCAAAGAATGGATGACTGAACTCTCCTGTTGCGGACAATCTCTTTAATAGTTCTTCCAGCTTATTAGCGTATGGCTTTGCCTGTACCAGCCTTCCTTCCGATTTTTTGACCCTTGCTGCTGCCACCATCTGCATGGTGCGGGTGATCTGCTTCGTCTTCTGAGAGGCTACAATCTTCCGTCTGATTTGTCGTATAGTCAGCATAAAAAACCTATTTTTCCCACCGTGCCTTTAACTTTTCTACAGCAGAAGTTATCTTCTTTCCTGTTTCGTCTGAAAGGACCTTGGTCTTTTCTATTTCATGAGCCACGTCAGGATATTCTTTTTCCATATATGCATGAAATTCTTTTTCAAATGCACGGACGTCATGCGCCGGTATGTCATCGAGAAAACCCCTGGTTCCGACAAAGATGATCATGACCTGCTTTGCTAAAGATAGTGGTTCATACTGGTCCTGCTTCAGTATCTCCACCATTCTTTCACCCCTGGTCAACTGGTCCTGAGTGGCCTTATCAAGGTCTGAACTGAACTGGGCAAACGCTGCAAGCGCCCTGTATTGAGCGAGGTTAAGACGAAGGCTCCCTGCAACCTTTTTCATTGCCTTTGTCTGAGCGTTTCCACCGACCCTGGAGACTGACAGACCAACGTTAATAGCCGGCTTCACACCTGCATAGAAAAGATCCGCTTCAAGGTAAATCTGACCGTCTGTAATCGAAATAACATTTGTAGGTATATATGCAGATACGTCGCCTGCCTGTGTCTCTATGATCGGAAGCGCAGTTAAAGATCCGCCGCCGAGTTCATCTTTCAGTTTTGCCGCCCTCTCAAGCAGTCTGGAGTGAAGGTAGAATACGTCTCCGGGATATGCCTCTCTTCCCGGCGGGCGTCTTAGCAGGAGCGACAACTGACGGTAAGCCTGGGCATGCTTTGAGAGGTCGTCATACATAACAACTACATGCCTGCCGTTATACATAAAGTCTTCACCAATAGCGCAGCCAGTATACGGGGCTATGTACTGAAGGGAGGCAGCATTATCTGCCGTTGCTGAAACTACAATGGTGTAATCCATAGCGCCGTGCTTGGTGAGAATCTCCACTACGGCGGAAACGTTTGATGCCTTCTGTCCTATTGCCACATAGATGCAGATTACACCGGTTCCCTTCTGATTAATTATTGTGTCAAGAAGTACAGCAGTCTTTCCAGTCTGTCTGTCTCCGATGATAAGCTCTCTCTGTCCCCTTCCGATTGGGATCATGCCGTCAACTGCCTTAATACCTGTCTGGACAGGTTCAACCACAGGCTGTCTCTGTACGACGTTTGGGGCCTTTCCTTCAATAGGGCGGAACCTGTCTGTAACAATAGGTCCTTTGTCATCTATAGGCCTTCCAAGGGCGTCAACGACCCTGCCGATCATAGCGTCGCCAACTGGTATACGGGCTATATTGCCCGTCCTTTTGACCGTGTCACCCTCCTTGATCATGGCATCCTCGCCGAAGAGGATGGCTCCGACATTGTCTTCTTCAAGGTTAAAGATCATCCCCATTACGTTGCCTGGGAATTCAAGAAGTTCTCCGGCCATTGCATCTTCCAGTCCATAAATCCTTGCAATACCGTCTCCAACCTGCAGCACGGTTCCGACACTCTCCATATGGAGATCTGTCTGGAATCTCTCTAACTCCATCTGAATGATTGAGCTAACTTCTTCCGGTCTCAATGCCATAGCTTTTTCTCCTTTATCCTTCCAGATTCATCCGGGAATATTCCCATTCCCGTTATTCTGAACTCATTTCAGAATCTCCTGTTCCGGCATCTTGTGAGATCCTGAAATAAATCCAGGAAGAGATGAATACATGTCAAACATCAAATATATATTCTTATCTACACCTTCAACGAAGTCATAGCGTAGCTGAGGTCATTCAGCTTTCTACGTATACTCCCGTCAATAATAAGATTAGGGGTCTTAATAATAACACCACCCAATATCTTAGGGTCTACATAGAAACACAACTTTACAGATTTCTTCATTGAATATTCTATTGCAGTCCGCAGCCTTGCGACGGTCTCATCGTCTAATGGATATGCCGATATAACATCCGTCTTCTGAACAGACCTTACTATGTCATAAAGTCTTTCATACTCCTCGATGATCTCTGTAAGGAATTTCAGTCTGTATTTCTTAACAAGTAATAAAAGAAAGTTCATAGCTGTTTCATCAAAAGACTCACTGAAGACCTTTTTTATAAAGGCCATCTTGTCTTCCTGTGTAATGTGAGGGCTCTCAAGAAATATCCGCAATGAGACATTTTCTGAAATCAACTGTTTGAGATTTTCCAGGTTATCAAAGACCCGATCTGCTGTCTCCCTCTTCCTGGCAACATTCAGGAGGGCACTGGCATATCTCTCAGAAATTATCCTTTTTCTCACCTTAGCTGACCTGCCTCATCAATAAACTCATTTACGAGGCGCTTATGACGTTCATCCGAGAGTTCCTCTTTTATAACTTTCTCAGCAGCACTTATTGCAAGGGAAACGACCTGATTCCGCAGCTCGACCCGTGCCTTGGCGATCTCTAAATCAATGTTATCCTTTGCCTTGTTAAGGATATTTTTTGCCTCTTCCCGTGCCTTTTCCTGTACATCCACTGCAATCTGATGGCCTTCAGCGATTGCCTCCTGAATCTTCTGCCTTGCCTGTGCGTCTATCTCTGCGAGTCTGGCCTTATATTCCTGCTCCAACCTTGAGAGTTCAGACTTCGTACGCTCAATGGACTGGAATTCAGATAATATCTTCTCCCTCCTTTCATCGAGGAGGGAGAGTAGAGGCTTCCAGGCTATCTTCTTCAGGATAAAAAGGAGTACAAGAAAACCAAGCGCCTGAGTCAGTATCTGTTGTATTTCAAGATTCAAAGTATCTCCCCTTATATCTCTATTTATCCGCCAAGCTTGCCCTGGAAAATAAAGACTGTCAGAAGTGCATAGATGGTCAATGCCTCGATGAATGCTGCACCGATAACCATTGCAGTCTGGATCTTACCGGCAGCCTCAGGCTGTCTTCCCATAGCCTCCATGGCAGAACCTACAGCCCTGCCGAGACCAAGACCTGAACCAATAGCCGCTAATCCTACCCCTATTGGAAGCGCTAATCCTAAACTTGTTTGAAAATCCATTGTTTTACTCCTCCTTTCTTACGTTGATGTTCTAATGCTCCTCATGCGGCAGCATCAATGATATATAAACAGTACTCAAAAGTGTAAAGACCAGTGCCTGAATGGTACCTGTTATTATTGCAAGGAGCATAAATGGTATCTGAAGTGGAATGCCAATCGGGCTTCCCACAAAACTCAATGCCAAAATACCCATTGTAACAAATGCACCAATAAGAACATCTTCTCCAAAGACGTTTCCAAAAAGTCGGAGAGAAAGGCTCATTGGCTTAATGAATTCCTCGATCACATGCAGTGGAAGCATCAAGGGCACAAATACCCACCCCATAACATCTCTTGGCTGTCCAAGGAGATGAAAGATATATCCTCCGGGCCCAAGCCTTCTCAGGCCCGTGTACTGTACATAGATGAATACTATTACTGCAAGACCTATTGTTGTGTTAAGACTTGAGGATGGAGACTTAAAAAACGGGATAAGTCCGCTCAAATTCATGACTAATATATAGATAAAAAGTGTGCCTATGAAAGGAGCATAATGTCTTCCATGATGACCGATGACTTCATTTGAGAGATTATCAAGGCTCTCAAGTGCGAACTCAACAAAATTCTGAAGTTTGCCAGGGATCAAAGCCCTCTTTCTTGCTGCCATTCTTGCTACAATAACAAGTCCTGTAATAATGATGACAGAGAAAACCGGATTTTCCCAGTGGTGCAGAAAAGAGACTATGGATGACTCATGGAAATAACTATTAAGTAAAGTGATAATATTTGCTACTTCAGGCGCTCCGCCGCCGTGTGCGCTGTTAGCTGCTT
Organism: Nitrospirota bacterium; assembly: GCA_020846775.1. Lineage (NCBI taxonomy): Bacteria > Pseudomonadati > Nitrospirota > Nitrospirota bacterium. The sequence continues at coordinate 6,958 of JADLDG010000022.1, read as the reverse complement.
CCATAACTCTTCTTCCCCTGATAAGAAATGTTCAGGTAATAGATCCCTATTGCCTTCAATAAAATAATTCCGAGTATGAGAGTAAACCCGGCCATAATACCATAGACTGATGGGTTAGTATAGCTTAAGATTACATATCCTATACCATAAAGGACCGGAAACTTTAATATGCCTGCCACCGCCCCCAGTTTCTTATTAGACGGATGTGGGGTAATAAGGTTAATGACCACCTGGGACAACAGATATACATTAACGATGTTCCATGCCGACCCTGCCACAAACCCCCATCCTGTATGAATTCCAAAATAGTAGAGTGTAAAAGGGAAGAGTATTACTGTAACTATTACAGATGCCCGAATAGATCTTTTTAAGAAGTTTCTTTCCATATTATTTTCTATTACTTGCCCTCGTAATGAACTCTATGGTCTGTCTAATGCTGGCAACAAAGCCAACTACGATGAAGAAGATCATAAACCACGGGTCTGTACCCAGCTTTTTATCCAAGTAATTTCCTATGAAGAAGCCTATTGCGGGCCCTGCCACAAGAAGAACAGGGATTCCGGTATAAAGCCCTACCTGGCGAACATAACGGTACTTTTCATTATCGCTGTTCTCCACCATGCGACTTTTTCCTCACTTGAAATAACCCAATCTTTTAACATCTTACAGATGTTTTGTCAATTGTTTTTTTATGAGCTGATGTTAACTATGGGAGTTTTGCTTATTTGTGTAAAATGGTATGACGGTGACTACTGCAGAAATCTGATGAGAACTACTGTCTATTCTAACTTCGGTGCCCGGTTCACAATATTTCATACGTAAATAACCAATCGCTATAACATCGTTGAGAGTTGGAGAAAAGCAGGCGCTTGTAATTATGCCTATGCTATTTTCAGTGTTTTCCGTAACAGCGTATATCCGGTCCCCTTTGTGCACTATAATTCTGCCTTCGGTAACATGATTTATTCCGGTCCCCGGATGGACCGTAAATCCTGTCAGCTTCCTGTTTACATGACCCTTGAAATTAATTCGGGCGATCGTCTCCTGACCTATATAGCAGCCCTTTGTGTAGCTGATTGCATTATCAAGATTGGCCTCAATAGGTATTGTATCCTCATCCATATCAATAGAATATACAGGGATTCCAGCCTCGATGCGTAGGGAGTTATATGCGTCATGACCGGCCGGTATTATTCCGCCGGCCCCTGAAGATGATGGCATAAGTACGGCTTCCCAGACATTCTGAAGACTATCCCATGGGGTATAGATGCCATAACCTTCTTCTCCCGTATATGTAGCCTTAACAAGCCTGCAGTTTATGTCCTTTATGGTGAGGTTAATGTTGCTGCATTCTTCCATTTCATTAATATCCGCTCCGCTTATCCTGGATATAATATCCCTCGAGTGTGGACCTTGCACCGTTATAAGACCATTTTTCAGTGTGACATCCTCTATCTTAACCTCTTCCCTGAACAGATAGCGATTGAGTATTTGTATAATCTTATCTGACTGGCCGGATTCTGTGTCAATAAGGAATGCACTCTCATCACTGTATATCCGCATATAGGCAAGCATGTGTCCTTTAGTGTTTAAAAGGGCGGCATGTCCGCCTGTCCCAGGTGTTAACTTGTTTATGTCCTGCGAAAGGATATTCTGCAGAAACTTTGTTCTGTCTTTGCCTGAGATACGGATCTTTCCCCTATGGGTAAAATCCATCATGCCGGCATTGCTTCTGACCGCAAGGTGTTCTGTCTCAGGGTCTCCGTAATGTGCCGGTATCTCCCAGCCATTGAATTCAGTGAATGAAACACCGATGGATTTATGTATTTCGTAAAGTGGTGATCGTTTCATAGACATATAAAGAAACTAATCAACCTTGATCTTTACTTCTTTCTTCTTCGCAGATTCTACCTTGGGTAATCTTATATTAAGTACGCCATTCTTAAGCGCTGCTGTAACCTTGTCGGCCTGCACATCGGCAGGAAGTTCAATCGTTCGTGTGAAACTTCCGAAATATCGCTCACTGTAAGAATAGTCCTTATCCTCGATCTTTTCTTCCTTTTTCTTCTCTCCTTTCAGGGTGAGAGTGTTTCCCTCCAGTGATATCTCAATCTCATCTTTATCCATGCCGGGAACCTCGGTCTTGATTACCACATCATTATCCTCTTCGTAGACATCAACCTTAGGAGCCGCTGCCCATTCTTCTGCCCTCTTTAATGCCTGCCAGCGGCGTAAAAAAGGCATGCCGCGTTGTCCCCAACCACGTCCAAAGGAATCCTCTGCAAAACGCTCCATTTCTTTTGCCATACGCGAAATCTCTGAAGGCCCCCTCCAGGGCACAGGTTTTCTATTCATCTTAAGACCTCCTTTCATGTGTAAGATTACTATAACCCATTGTAATTTCTATTACAACCTCCTATTATAATGAATCTGATATAATATATTGTGACATGAAATCTTCTGATACTGTAAAAACATATTTAGAAAAGATTCGCGCTGTACCTCTGCTGACAGCGGAGGAGGAAATTGAGCTTGCAAGATCCATGGAAGATCACCGCATTGCCATCTTACAAGAATTATTAGATTCGGGAGTACTGACGGAGGAGATATTCAAGTTGAGGCGGGATCTTCTGAAGATGTCTGAACGCAAAGAAGAAGGAACTAATTTAGTTTCAGAATCTCTGCCTGACGACGAAGTAACCGGAGATGATTTATTGAAAATTACAGATGAGATTATTGATCTCATCGAAGGCGGGAGGGACAACGGCTCACTTAAATACCGTATCCTTGATGCAGACAGGCTCACGGGGATAATTGAAAAGACAGTAGAAAGGATCAGGGGTGAAAGGCAATCAGGTGAAGAAACATTCAAAGAGACAATGTCCTTGATTGACGATCATGAGAATAAAATGCAGGAGGTTAAAGACAGGTTCATCAGGGCAAACCTCAGGCTTGCAGCAGATATTGCAAGAAAGTATTCCATGAATGATGCTCAGCTTATGGACCTTATCCAGGAGGGTAATATCGGACTTATGAGGGCAGTGGATAAGTTTGATTACAGAAAGGGTTACAGATTTTCTACCTATGCTACATGGTGGATAAAGCAATATATTATGAAATCTGCCCTGCTGTCAGCTACCTCGTTAAATATTCCGGCACATATCTTGTCTAAGATAAACAAAATGATGCGGACCTCCGTGAGATTTATTCAGGAAAACGGCAGAGAGCCAACACCGGAAGAACTCTCAGAAAAGATGGGCCTGCCAGTTGAGAAGATTACAGGACTAATGGCTATGATTCACAAAGAAGTCTCTCTTGAAACGCCTGCAGGTGAGGATGGGGAAAGTACAATTTCAGATTTTGTGGAGGATAAGGAACAGGCATCGCCTGCCGATGATATTATAAGTGATGAGCTCATGAATGAGCTTGATGAAGCCCTGTCGGTTCTTTCGCCTAAGGAGGAAAAAGTACTTAGAATGAAGTTTGGAATAGGTGAATCAAAACGGTATTCCATGGAAGAGATTGCAAAAAAGTTAAAAATAAATCGTGAGAGAGTCAGCCAGATTGAGACCAAGGCGATGAGAAAACTCAGGCATCCTAAGACTCACAAGAGTCTTAAGATCTTCCTTGATAAATAATTGCCGTCCCTTTTTAATAATTCGTGAATCCAGTGAAATTATCTGTTGACCATTTAACATACATTTAATAATATAGCGTATCATGTGGAAAATTAAGAAATCCTTGTGCACAGCCCGATCTCATCCTGCTACTGTATCATATCAAGGTAAAATATATGTGTTTGGAGGAGGAGGTCCTAATTTCCTTAGTCTTGATACTGTAGAGATATATGATCCTGCAAGAGATGAATGGTCGTGGGGAAGGACGATGCCGACCCATCGTTCAGGCGCTGCAGCAGCCCTGATTGGAGAGAAGGTTTATGTCATTGGCGGTGGATATAAAAAACCTGATGGCAAATTTAAATTCCTTGCCACAGTAGAGATATATGATCCCGCAGAAGACAGTTGGGAGACGGGACCTGATATGATTATGCCTCATGACTATCCCGGTGTTGCCGTGTCAGGTAATGATATCTATATTATGGGGGGGCATCATCCGGATGCGACAGAGGGAGGCCCTTCAAAGGATCCTGGCTTTTCGTTCTGTGAGAGATTAAACGTCTCTGAAGGGCGATGGATAGAAATTGCACCGCTGCCAGTTCCAAGATTTGCTCTAAAAGGTGCCTTGTCAGGAAATAAGATACTGGCAACAGGCGGAGTAGCATTTACAGGGAAAAGTCTTACTGAATATGATCTGATTGACACATATGATCCTGCCAGTAATTCATGGTCGAAAGAAAATGGCTTCTCACTTCCATGGCCTGCCGCTGCACACGGTATTTGTATACACAAAGGTAAATTACACATTTTTGGCGGCTACAGTACGGATGGAATTCATTCAAGGGTCGCATGGTATGATAAGGGCAATAAATCGTGGCAGAGGCCCTCTGATATAGACAAGCCGCGTGCAGCTATGGGTGTTGAATCAGTGGAAGATACTATCTATCTGATAGGCGGCTGGGAATCCGATGGCAGGACGGTCATGGATACAGTTGCATCTCATCACATTCCTGATCTTTGACCTCATTGCTCATTGCTGAGTTTTCCCTTTCTTTCAATGGTCTCATAGAACCCACCATTATATAAATTGCATTTATATGACATATGTTGCATTACTCATCAAACAGGAAGCCGGAATCTTGCAGGGAAATTAGGACATCATACGATTCTTCTTGAGTGATTTGAATTGACAGCTATTTACAATAGGGCCCTGTAGAGGAGTTGACTAATCTAAATTGCCAATCTTTATTCAGAAAGTGTTCAAAATCGTTTGCAGGTACAGGTTTTGAGATCAGATATCCCTGAACCTTTTTACAGTTCAGATCGCGCAGCATCAGTAATTGCTCCATGGTCTCCACTCCCTCCGCAATTACATCTACATGAAGACTATCAGCCATAGCGATGATTGCATGACATATTGCCCTGGAATTTTCATCTTCAGTTATGTTGTTTACAAATGACTGATCTATCTTGAGTATATCTATTGGCATGTTCTTAAGATAGGCAAGCGATGAATAACCAATGCCAAAATCATCTATTGCAATCCTGACGCCTGTCTCCCTTAATTGGTTGAGCAAGTTGAAGGTAGTTTCAGCATCATCCATGATGATAGATTCAGTAATCTCGATTTCAAGAAGGGTTGGATCAATGCCTGTCTCATTAATATTTTGACGTATAGAGTTCAGAAAGTCTTTTTTCTTGAATTGGAGCCTTGAAACATTAATAGAGATCACGGCAGGGTTCAGTCCTTTATCCTGCCATGCTTTACTCTGCCGGCAGGCCGTTTCCGCTATCCATTTACCTAATGGAATAATCAGCCCTGTTTCCTCAGACAGGGGGATGAACTTTCCAGGTGGTATAAGGCCCAGCTTCGGATCATCCCATCGAACAAGAGCCTCTATACCAATGATTTCCCCCTTGTCGATATCCAGCTGGGGTTGATAATGGAGTAAAAACTCATTATTCCCAAAGGCCCTTCGAAGCTTCTCCTCCATCTTAAGCCTTTCAATGCTGACTACGTGCATATTTGCTGTGTATAGCTGACAGCTGTTCTGCTTTTCTCCTTTAGCTTTGTACATGGCGGCATCGGCCTTGCGGATCAGGGTCTCCAGGTCAGTGCCATCCTCCGGATAGATGCTTACGCCTATCGAGGCTGTCGCTGTATACTCATGTTCTTTTAATTTTATTGGAGGCTCCAGGACTGCAAATACCCTGTCTACTAATTTTGATACATCCTCTGTCGTGTTGACCTCAGGAAAGATCATGATAAATTCATCTCCACCAAGGCGGGCCATTGTATCCCTGGCTCGAATAAACCGGTTGAGCCTTGATGCCACCTCCTTCAGCACTTCATCCCCCACGGTGTGCCCCAATGTATCATTTATTATCTTGAAGCGATTCAGATCAATATATAAGATGGCAGCATGCAGCCCCTGTCTTGACGTGATGGAGACAATCTGATCAAAGTCAGCAATAAGCCTGCTCTTGTTTGGAAGGCCCGTGAGGTCGTCGTGATAGGCAATATGGTTGATAAAACTTTCCTGTTCCTTACGCTCCGTGATATCCAGCCATGAACCCACGATCTCCAGAGGTTGTCCGTTCTGATCTCGAATCAATCTCACACTGTCATGTATCCACCGATAGGTGTTGTCTTGAGTCCGTAAACGGTATTCGTAATTGATGTGGTTGTCCATATATAATCTATTAGATAATATTGATAACACATGTTCCCGGTCATCAGGATGGATACGATCTTTCCACCAGTCAGGATTATTTAAGCATTCATCAATATTATATTTCATGAAGTCATTTGTTTTGCAATTAGCATAGTTAGGTATTAACTGGTCACCTTCGATCCTGCAGCTATATATAATTGCAGGTACGGACTGAAGCAGGTGTTCAAGCCGAAGCGCGGTTTTTAAAGACTCTGCTTCTGCACGAGTACGTTCTGCAATCTCCTGATATAGTATCTCAATGGTTCTGTTAAGATCAACTGTTCGTGTTAATACCTTCATTTCTAATTCGTTTCTGGCCTGTTTAATCTCCTCTTCAGTACGGATGCGTTTTTCAATGTTCTGTTCCAGGGGACGAACTAAGGAGAAATACAGGGTTGGAACTATTAATAAGGTGAGTAATGACGCATCTAAGAGCATGATAGAAAAAGGGATTGGGAAAAAAAAGAGATTTGACAGGATGAGCATGACTAATGCTTCACTCACAAAAATGGAGATTGCAGTGATTATGAAATTGTAGAGAGGTTTGTGGTGCTTTATTGTCATTATATATCTCTGACCTGTTATCATGTTTGTAAATAAGGTCAGATACCTAAATGTCGGTAATTG
>JADLDG010000021.1 GCA_020846775.1 Nitrospirota bacterium | reverse complement strand
CGGTTTCGGAAAAGAAGGCCGCTATTGTCACCACCCTGATTCACAAGTTCGACAAGGCACTTAACGTTAAAAAACACCGGGAGGAGTCCGTTGATATTTTCATGCTGGTGGATGAGGCGCACCGCACTCAATTCAAGAATTTGCAGGCCCGGATGCGGCAGATGTTTCCGATGGCATGTTACCTAGGCTTTACCGGAACTCCGCTGATGAAGAAGGAGAAGAATAACTTCCTCAAATTCGGCGGTCTGATTGAACCTCACTACTCTATTAAGCAGGCAGTAAAAGATAAGGCGGTAGTCCCTCTCCTCTATGAAGGACGCTACGTGGAAATGGAGCAGAACAAGGCTGCCATTGATCTCTGGTTTGACCGCCATACACAGGGACTTACTGTAGGGCAGAAGGCTGACCTTAAAAAGAAATACGCGCGGGCCGAGATGCTGAACAAGGCCGACAAGGTCATTTATATGCGGGCCTTTGATATCAGCGAGCACTTTCGCCAGAACTGGCAGGGCACTCCATTCAAGGCCCAGTTGGTCGCGCCGGGTAAGCCGGCGGCATTGCGATATCATGCGTTCCTGAATGAGTTCGGACATGTTACTTCAGAAGTGATAATATCACCGCCGGATACACGGGAGGGTTTTGAAGAGGTTGAAGCGGGGCCGGCAGATGAACCAAAAGGTGAGATAGTCCTGTTCTGGCAAAAGATGATGAAGCGATACGGCTCTGAGGAAGAATACATCAAACAGATCGTCAGCCAGTTTCTGTATGGAGATCACCCGGAAATCCTGATCGTCGTTGATAAATTACTGACAGGTTTTGATGCGCCGCGTAACACGGTTATGTATCTATGCCGCACCCTCAGGGAGCATACCCTGCTGCAGGCGATTGCACGTGTGAACAGGCTCTATGAAGATGAAACCCTCGGTGCAGAAAAGGATTTTGGTTATATCGTTGATCATGCCAGTATCCTTGGCGAGTTGGACCAGGCTCTAACAATGTATGCCGATGCAGGTCTGGAGAACTTTGACGAGCAGGATATCGAAGGCACGCTCACATCAATCCACCAGGAAACTGCTAAGTTGCCGCAGGCCTACTCTGATCTCTGGGACCTCTTTAAAGAGGTGAAGAACCGCTACGATGAGGAGGCATATGAGTTGTTGTTGAGCGATGCCTCGCTGCGGGAGGAGTTTTATCAGCGGCTGGCGGACTACAGCAATATACTTGCAATGGCGCTATCCACCGAGCAGTTTATGATGAATACTCCTGATGAGAAGCTAACGCAGTACAAAAACACCCTCAAACGATTCCATAACCTTAAGGCATCTGTGAAGCTTCGGTATGCGGAGTCCATTGACTACCGTGACTATGAGCCTAAGATTAAGAAGCTGCTTGATACCCATATTGAGGCGAATCAGGTCATACGGCTAAATGAACCGGTGAATATCTTTGATGATAAAACGTTCGGCATGGTTAAGGAGCAACAGGGCGTTTATGCCGCCAAGACGACGGCCTCAAGGGCAGACGCTATTGCACATGCCACAAAGAAGGTCATCAATGAAAAAATGGAAGAGGACCCTGCCTTCTATGAAAAATTCTCGAAACTGATTCAGCAGGCTATAGATGCGTACAGGTCCAAGCGAATTGCTGACCTGGAATATTTAAAGAAGGTATTGGAAATCAGTGATAAGGTTGTCACCCGCAAGCATGATGATATCCCTGCGAAGCTGGATAATCATGAGGACGCACAGGCCTTCTATGGAATGCTGAAGCCTTTCTTTGAAGAGCAAGTCTCTGATGCTGCGGCATGCGAGGATCTATCAGCCGATGCTGCACTGGCAATTCAGGATATCCTCAGCCGAAATTGGAAGGTTCATTTCTGGGATGATGACGATGTTCAAAATAAGGTTATTAACGATATTGATGATTACCTTTATGATGAGATACAGGGCGCAAGAAATGTTGCGTTATCCACCGAACAAATGGATGAGATTATTGAACGGTCAATGCAGCTTGCACGGCGTAGAATGCCTTCATGAGAACTGCGAATGGAAGCGTTGAGTATGGCAAAGAGAAGATATGCTTTGCTGTCGTCTATACAGACAGGAAGACGATGGAGATAGCCGTGCACCCTGACGCAAGGGTTATTGTAAAGGCGCCAGGAGGAACTTTGTTTGAGACCATTCGAAACCGGGTGGCAAAGCGAGCCCGCTGGATCAGAAAGCAAATCGCCTACTTTCGCGAGTTTGAACCGCACACTCCCTCCCGGCGTTATGTCGGAGGAGAAACACACCTGTTTCTTGGACGGCAGTATAGATTGAAGATAAAAAAACATAACGAAGACGAGGTGAAGCTGAAAGGAGCCTATTTCTATGTGATGACACCTGATCCTGATAATACTCAAAAGATAAAAGACTTACTCGATGAGTGGTATAAGGAGCACGCCCGGACGATCTTCTCACGGCGGTTGGAAGAGTGCTACATACGCGCAAAGAAATTGAATGTCCCGTTTCCTGATATCAGACTGCGCAAGATGTCCAAAAGGTGGGGGAGCTGCAGCAAATCAGGCGACATCCTATTGAATACGGCTCTCGTTAAGGCATCTGTGTATTGCATAGATTATGTTATCATGCATGAGCTTTGTCACTTGAAAGTCCATACTCATAATAAGGTTTATTTCCGGCTCTTATCGAAGTTTATGCCGGACTGGGAAAAAAGGAAAGAACGTCTTGAGAGAGTTTTTATATAGCGACAGGATGAGGTAATTGAAAGGGCGAGAGAGGATGGGATAGTCCTTACACTTTTACATGCTGTAGGCTTGCACGGAAACTCACGTCCTGAATGCATCCCTCAGCAGTTTGCTCTGCCTCTCAAACGCCTGACGCGGATTCTTGGGGTCTTTCATCAGTGATATTTCCTGTGTCAGCAGACGGGATATATTCAGGATATGGGTGTCGCGGTTTTTGACCTCACGCAGATATAACGGATGGTCTCTGTTGATAAAAATCGTATTCCCTTCTGTAAAGCACTCCGGGCCGTCTTCTCCAAAATGGTCAATACAGCATGTAATACCGCTGTAACCCATCTTAAGCCTTTGTATTACGGCATCCGGGGTTAATTTAGAAACAGCAGGGCTCTCCGTCCTCTTTTTCTTCTCTTTTTCCTTTTTCTCTGCCTTCTTCTCACCAACTGTCTCAACCTTTTTCTTCTTGTCTTTTTCAGACACCAGACCGGCGCCGCCCATACCGTCTGTGCCTTCCCCGACAGGAAGCATTCCCTCAGGGGCATAATCCGGATTTATCTTAAGTGACTCCTGCACCCTGTGCAGGGCCTCTCTTAATGCCCTCCTTGCCCCCTTCGTATCTTTTTCATCGGACGATTTCTTCAAATAGGACTTTACATCGTCTATAACTTTTAACATTGCATCATAGAACGCCTTGTACTCCTCAGAGTCTGTGATAAACCCTGACCTATCGGTAGTTACAGGGAGGAAATCTGCAAAGATTAGTCCCCTTACACGGGCCATATCCTTTCCCCATGTATCCATACCAAAATATTCGCGTTTAACGGTTACCTGTTTTACCTTGCACTCTATGCCCAGCGGTTCGGACGTGGTTGTTTTAGCGGAAGGCAGTATAACTATCTCCCCATGAATAGGGCCATAAGGGGTCCCTTCTATAACCGGGAATCTGCGTCCCTGCAATTCCCTGCTCATCACCCTTTTCCCGTTTAGATATACAATAAAATCCTTGTCCCTGATCGGCACCCCCTCAATAAGTCTCTCCTCCACATCTTCTATGTTAAATTTCTTTGTGAGCTTGGACAGGGTAATCGTTGTCCCATCTTCCCTTGAAGCATCATACGGAAGGGTTGTCATCGGAAGATGCCAGTTGTCTTCACTCTCACCCCACTCTTCCTTATCAAAGACCACCTCTGCTGCAAAATCCCCGCTTTGAGTATAAACGGTAAAGCTCCCGCATGCCGAAAGGGTTGCAAACTTCCCTATACCAAACTGTCCAATCCTGTCCCTTTTGAATTTCGGAGATTTGGGATGATGTTTTTTCTCAGGCGACCCTATATTGAAATATTGCTTAAGCCCGTTAAGATCCATGCCGCTCCCGTTATCCTTAATCACAATCTTGTCTTCAGTAATTGTAACGTCCACCACTGATGAATCTGCATCATAGGCGTTGTTGACAAGCTCCCGGATCAATTCAATACTCTGGGTGTAGAGCTTTTCACCTATGGTAATCAGATGGCTCTTGTCAACAGTAATTTCTAATGTCTCACGATTCGGTTCCATAAAGCTTATTATCTCTGCTGAATTTCCTTACGACTATACAGTAAACTGTGCCGTTATTCAAGGAGGTGATGACGTAGGCCATTGACTAACGTGATATTTTTAAATAATATTCATTATTGTAATCAAACTCTTTATTATTAGTTGCCATGTACAAAACAAAAATCTGTGATCATTGCAGAAAGCAAATTAATGCAGCCTTAATGATATGCCCAATCTGCGGAGGGCATATCAAAGATAAGACCGAAGACATACCGCCCTGCTGCCCCCGTTGTAAGAAACCCCTTGTAACTTTTACTCAGAAAAATGAAACAGCCGCTTCCCGACCGGATAATAGAGAGTATGGCAATCTCCCTCCTCCCCCTCAAGGGGAGGGTAGGGGAAGGGATGGGGTATATCCGGGTGACAAATACGAACTATGCCAGGACTGCGGCGGCCTCTGGCTGGACAGGGGCAAATTCCGCATGGCTACAAGGGAATCTGACGTATACAGAGAAGAAAGTCTCATAATTCACGAATACATGAAAGAGCCGCCTGAGGATACTGTAACCTACATCCCCTGCGTCCGTTGCGGCAAGATAATGAACAGAAAAAACTTCGCCAAAATATCCGGTGTAATAATAGATGAGTGCGGCAACCACGGTGTCTGGCTCGATGCAGGCGAACTCGAAAAGATAAGACACTTTATAGCAGACGGTGGTCTTGAACGGGTTCAGGACAGAGAGATAGAAAAAAACCGCGTAGAAATCGAGAGACTCGCCATCAAGGTGGACCAGACAGCCTTTATCCAGAGACTGCTCAATTTCTGGAATTTCAAGAGATGGATGTTTGGGGAATAACTCTGCCTTCTATAACTTCAGGGCCATGAAACCGCCTCATAGATGAAGTGATAAGGTATAAATACCTGAGATGATCTATATCATACCTATAGCCTGAATCTCTGTGTTACTGTCGAAAAACAGCTGTTCTTCTATTAACAAAAATAATTGATAAATAGTTGCTGGTTCGAATACGCACAATGCTGTGGAGGTGATATTTGATAAAAAATGGCAGGAGGGGAGGTGTCAGTAGTTACCGTACAACACAATACGGCATTGATCAGCAGGCTTATTTGCATTAAAAGTTTGTTAAATTCAGCAAGATTGTTCAAAGTGTCAAAACAGGAGGAATAAATGACAAAAGCTTCGGCACGTAACATGTTTATTGGATCAACTTTAGTTGTTTCTGCGATACTGCTGGTACTTACCATAATGTCGCACCAATCATACCCGGAAAGGACTCACCCTGAGAATATTACCGAGGGTGTTGCATGGGGTAAGAAGGTATGGGAGAGGCACGCATGCATAGACTGTCACACACTTTTAGGTGAAGGAGCATACTATGCCCCTGAACTTGGAAACGTCATTGCAAGACGAGGTGAGCCTTATGTGCGCACAGTGCTGACAGTTGCATCAACTGCGGGCTGGGGCAGTACCAGAAAAATGCCGCAGTTCGACCTTTCAGAGAAAGACATAGATTCACTGGTTGAGTTCTTTAAATGGATGGGAAATATCGACACCAATAACTGGCCGCCCAACAAAGAGGGTTAACGAACCTGGCTTGTAATGTATTTAAGAAAAAAATAACAATCTGAAGGAGAGGAATTTTATGGAATACAAATATGAATCACAGCGCGTAGCATATCCGTTTTTTATTGCCGCTATGCTGCTTTTTGCCGGACAGATAATCTTTGGTCTTATAATCGGGTCACAGTACATATGGCCTGACCTGCTTTTTCCGGCTATTCCCTTTAATATAGCCCGAATGATTCACATCAATCTTCTGGTAGTCTGGCTTATTTTCGGTTTTATGGGATCGGCGTATTATCTTCTCCCTGAAGAGGTTGAAGGTGAGGTATATAGTGTCAAGCTTGCCCTTCTGCATTTCTGGCTCTTTCTTATAGGCGGGGTAGTTGCCATAGTAGGTTATCTCTTCCGGTGGCATGACGGCAGGGAGTTTCTCGAACAGCCATTCATTATAAAGGCCGCCATCGTCATTGTTGTGCTGATGTTTATCTTCAACATGATAATGACAATGATTAAGGGGAGAAAGAGGACGAGCGTTTCAATCATACTTCTAACAGGCTTTCTTGGCCTCGCTGTTTTCTATCTCTTTGCATTCTTCAAACCTGATAACATGGTGGTAGACAAGTATTACTGGTGGTTTGTAGTACATCTTTGGGTTGAAGGAGTGTGGGAGCTTATTATGGCTGCGCTTCTCTCTTTTCTTCTTATCAAGCTTACCGGAATTGATCGCGAAGTTGCGGAGAAGTGGCTCTACCTGATAGTCGGTCTTACCTTCCTAACAGGTATAATCGGCACCGGACATCACTACTACTGGATAGGTACACCAGCCTTCTGGCAGACATGGGGCGCATGGTTCTCAATATTTGAGGTGCTTCCGTTTGCCGCGATGGTGGCCTTCACTTTTAAGATGGTCGGCAAGAGGACACGTAATCACCCAAATCGTGCGGCAATTCTATGGACAGCCGGAACGGCGATAGTTTCTTTGCTGGGGGCAGGGGTATGGGGTTTCATGCACACGCTTCCTCAGATAAACTACTTTACCCACGGTACACAGATAACAGCGAGTCACGGACACCTTGCCTTTTTCGGGGCTTATGCAATGATAGTCCTGGCTATGTCATCGTATGCCATGCCTAACATAAGAAAGAGCAGGCCATCTCATCAAAAGGCCGAGATACTTGCCTTTTGGTTAATGGTAAGTTCCATGATGTTTATAGCCCTATCGCTCACGGGCGCTGGTATTGTTCAGGTATACCTGCAGCGCATAATGGCTATGCCATTTATGGAGACACAGAGTCATATGGGTATCTTCTACGGCCTCAGGTTATTCTTCGGCTGCACATTTGCGATCGGGCTTGTCATTTATCTCTATGACTTCTTCTTCCCGGGCAAGGCCGCAAGCCGCGGGATTGCGGCATAAGGAGAATGTTTAGATGACGGTACATACTGAAAGAACCGCACTGCAAGTAAGCGGGACAGGAACAGGGCCGGGAACAGGAATAGAGCCGTTTTATCTCCCTGTCGGAAACGAGGTGGATATATTCGAGGCGGCATACAAGAGCGGCATGGCGGTCCTGCTGAAGGGACCGACCGGCTGCGGCAAGACCCGCTTTGTGACCCACATGTCATGGCGGCTTGGACTTCCAGTTCATACGGTCTCGTGCCACGACGACCTGACGTCATCAGACCTCGTAGGCAGGTATCTTATAAAGGGGCGGGAGACCGTCTGGGTGGACGGGCCGCTTACAAGGGCAGTCAGAGAGGGCGGAATATGCTATCTCGACGAGGTGGTCGAGGCAAGAAAAGACACCACCGTCATCATACACCCGCTGTCTGACGACAGGCGGATCCTGGTCATTGAAAAGACGGGAGAGGAGCTGCACGCACCTGAAAACTTTATGCTGGTCATTTCCTACAATCCAGGATATCAGCATATCCTTAAAGACCTCAAACCGAGTACCCGTCAAAGATTTGTGGCCCTTGAGTTTGACTATCCGCCTGAAGAGATGGAGACGGATATAGTTGCAAGTGAAAGCGGGCTTGATAGAAATACCGTTGCAAAGCTCGTCTCAGCGAGCCGGAAGATGCGTTCGCTTGCAGACTCCGGCCTCGATTCTCATCCCGGTACCAGAATGCTTGTGCATGCTGCAACGCTTATAATAAACGGCCTTTCGGTAAAGGCAGCGTGCGAGGCAGCCATCGTCCAGCCGTTGACAGACGATGCGGAGATTCAGCGCACGATGATGGATATTATAGAAGCCGTCTTTTAAGATGGAACATCTTGTTGGAAAAGGTATTGACAAGGCGATACAGTACCTCTACAGCAGGCGCATGGAAAAATGGGGGGCCGGCAAGGCCCCCTTTCTTCTTACCAGTCATCTGAGAAGATTCGGCATACTGGCTTCAATGGCAGCCGGCAAATCTATGCGGGCAGCCTGCATAAAGGGCGACACCCCTCCAAGGCCATACCTTCAAACCCTGAATAAGATGGCGCACCCTGCAATACTCACTGATCATGGATTCGGATGGAGCGACGGAGAGACCGTATTCCTGCCGCTCTCTATGGTTGATATGCCCGACATGGAAAGGCAGGAGAAACTTACCAGGCTCCTCCTCTTTTTTCTTGCCAGCCAGATACGCCTTAATACATTGAAGACCGCACTCACAAACCGCACGTTATTGGAACAGGACAGGCTCATTGCTGACCTCTATTGGATAATAGATAATATCAGGATAACCTCATTCATTAAAGATGCATATCCAGGTGTCTTTCGCGATTGGGAGGATATTGTTAAATATCTGCTCAGCAGGCGTCCCGGTCCTCAACATACAAACAGGGCTGAATGGCGGATCGAGGAATTTTTAAAAGAGTCGCTCATTGGAACTTTAAGCGGAGTCCAGGTATCATCCGGGTCTGAAGACAGCCTCGGGATGGCACAGGCAATTAAAAAGTCCTGGCAGGATGCCGGTCTGCTGATGAAAAAATACAGGGGCATGGTGCCTTTTACCCCGTGGGGCAAGCTTATACCCGGCAGGATAAAAGAAGGTTTTTTTAATCATGAGGAGATATACGCTACTGATGCTTCCTCTACTGACGCGGAGCAGACGGCTGCTAAAGAAAAATCAGAGACCAAATCCGAAAAACGCAACAGATATGCCGCAAAGAAAACCACCGTTGATGAAGAGCAGAACGAACAGGGCCTTGCCTTAAACATATATGACAAACTTCTCTCATGGGCGGACTTTGTAAATGTCACGCGGCCATTTGATGACGATCCTGATGAAGATTCAGGCGAGAAGGCCGACAACATGGAAGAGTTGACGACCGCTGAGGTCAGGAAAACGACAACATCCGTCTTTGATGCAGATATTGAAAAGGCAGATGATTATTCTGCGGCGTCAGCAAGGGAAATAGATACAAAAAAGGTTTTCTTATATCCGGAATGGGATTACCGTAAAGGTACATATATTAAGGATGCCTCCAGACTCAGCGAGTTTATAGCGGCTGGTGCGGGAGCAGAGGCAGTAGACGCCATTCTGAGAGATAAGAAGGGTGTGATAAAAGAGGTGACGCTCAAGTTCGAGGCGATAACCCCTGCTGCAACGCTAAAGAGCAGGCAGTTGGATGGAGATTTTATAGATTTTAACGCCGCAGTGGAGGCATTTTCAGACTATGAAGCAGGCATAACGCCCAGCGACAGGCTCTACGCAACATACACCCGAAACGAGCGTGACATATCCGTGCTGTTCCTCGTTGATCTAAGTATGTCAACTGACGGATGGGTTGGCGACCACAGGATCATAGACCACGAGAAGGAAGCCCTTGTGATCCTGTGCGAGGCTATGAGTAAGCTCAGGGACAGGCACGCGATATACGGTTTTTCAGGCAAGACGACCAGGAACTGCCGCTACTATCACATAAAGGGATTCAACGAGACCTATGGAAACACAGTTAGAGAGCGTATAGGTTCACTGATACCCTACCACTATACAAGGATGGGCCCGGCCATAAGGCACGCAACAAGCAAATTGCAGAAAGAGACTTCAAGGGTACGGTTACTATTTCTTCTCTCTGACGGCAAACCAAATGACCTTGACGCATACGAGGGACGCTACGGGCTGGAGGACACGCGCATGGCAATTAAAGAGGCTGAGAGGGAAGGTATAATCCCATTCTGTCTCACTGTAGACAGCAACGCTCGAGAGTATCTGCCGGGACTTTTTGGCAAAGGGAATTACGTGGTGGTCTCGGGGGCTGACAAGCTGACGAAGAGACTGCCTGATCTTTATGCGAGGATAATACAGCAGCTCTGAGGCTCTCATATAGAATTAAGAAATTATGTTTTCGGAGATGACTTAATAGTCATATTACGAAATGAGGTATAGGCCATAGCACTGAAAATGAGAGACTATCGCGGGCCGACCACACTTCCGTATCCCATGCTAATTTATTCACTGCTTATTAAATTCCTAAAAATCCGGGAATGCACTGACGTGGGTCAGTCCGACATATGATGGCCGATGGTTTGATCCCTGACCTTACGTTTTGCTGGTTCCGTCAGCGCTGCTCGTGACATGACGTTGAATAACGTTCATTGCGAGTGAGATCATCGAGCCGACATCGCTCAGGGTTGCCGGCAGTATCATCGTATTTCCTTCCTGTGCAAGTTTACCGAACTGCGTTAGATAATTATCGGCAACACGTAGTTGCACCGCCTCAAACCCACCGGGATGCTGAATCGCTTCGGCGACCTTGCGTATCCCGTTAGCTGTGGCATCAGCGATGGCGAGGATGGCTGCCGCCTCACCTTCGGCTTCGTTGATTTGCTGCTGTTTCTTCCCTTCGGAGGCCTTGATCGCTTGTTGCTTCTCGCCCTCTGCACTATTGATGGCGGCATCTCTTTGTCCCTCGGAGGTCAAAATGAGCGCCCGCTTTTCCCGCTCTGCGCGCATCTGCTTCTCCATTGCCGCAAGGATATCCTGAGGCGGTGTGATATTCTTTATCTCATATCGCATGACTTTGATGCCCCACGGCTCGGAGGCTTTGTCCAGTTCACTGACGACCTGGGTGTTGATGTTGGTCCGTTCTTCAAAGGTGCGGTCCAATTCAATCTTACCGAGCTCGCTGCGCAGTGTCGTTTGGGCGAGCTGGGTGATACCGAAAATATAATCGCCGATGCCATAGGAAGCACGCTCGGGATTAAGAGCCTTCAGGTAAAGCACACCATCCACGGAAACTTGCACATTATCTCTTGTAATACAAACCTGTGGCGGTATATCGATGGCCTGCTCCTTCAAAGAATGTTTGTATCGAACCACGTCGAGGAAGGGAATGAGAATATGAAATCCCGCGTTGAGCGTCCCGCTGTATTTTCCCAGTCGCTCAACTACGAATGCGCTCTGTTGCGGAACCACGACGGCCGTCTTTGCAACGATAACGATAATTACAACTGCCAATATGATGACGACAACTAATCCGCCCATGCTTTCCTCCGTTTCAGTTTTGTTCAGCTCGAACAAAGATTGTGAGGCCTTCAACGCGTTCTACTTTACAGCGCTCTCCGCGCAACAAGGTTCGCTCTCCAATGTTGCGCGCGTTCCAGGATGTCCCGCGCATCTCGGCTTTGCCGACGCTGTTAACCGGGACTTCTTCCATCATCACAGCTATTTCGCCAACCAGGCTGTCGACGTCGTCTCGGCTTGTGCCTTGCGTAAGCTGGAGAAGCCGTCCGCGAAAGAACCAAAGGGTGACAACGGACGCTACACAGAACAGAATAACTTGAAACCAGGCAGGGCCCGCTGCATCCAAACCGGCAAGGGTACCCACCACTATGGCACCTATGCCGAAAAAGATAATATAAAAGCCGCCTGGTGTAAGCAGCTCACCCAATAACAGTGCAAGACCTAACAGTATCCAGATCCACCATTCCATTATATTCTTTTACCCCGTTGCACACCAGGAATTTGCTTTTCTGAGGTTTCGGTTGTCATGTGATTGAATCAAGTATATTCTTCTTCTAACAATCTTGCTATTTCTTCTGTCTCCCTCTGATTCCGTCCGGTGCTTTGAATTACCATTCCTAAACCCTGCGAATAAAATTTGTTGTTCTGCTATTCCACGGCAATGAGTTGATGATGCCATTTACATACTGACTATTTTTTATCTGTCTTGCGAAGGCGTTTAAAACATCAGTTCCGTGGTCTGGTCTTAAATGAATCTGCTTATCATTCGGGTTCAATGGTGAAGCGATGGCGTTTTTTTATCAATGTTGATGAGAGCCGGATTGAACGGCTTGTCCATCAACTTCACCTTTGGGTCTATACCTTCTTGTTCAACATCTTCCTGCTGTAGATTCAACAGGTTCAGCGTCTTGAGGTCAACCGGATCAAGTGTATTATCCTTTTTCATTCGCAATAGAATATCCTTTTTCGAGGTCAGAATAGCAGGATAAGATTTATGTGTCAATGTAGATATTGCCTGTGGTATATGGAGGGAGGCTTTACAAAATATTAAGACATTGTCAATTTTATCCATCATTAATAAACACAAATAAGTCTGATAATACACTTTGAATATGATAAAATACATCAACAAGAGTAATTATAGAATCAGTTAAATTTATGAAGAATAAATATTGAGAAAAATAATTTTATCTTTGCATACTTCTCTTGATAGTTTTGTTGCTGATATTAAAGGAAATGTTGATTGGATAAATATTGATGATGAAATATTTGAGAGCGTTGGGTTATTAACGTATTATTTGTATTATTATAAACCAGAAAGGAGAAAAAAATGAAAGCATTAGTTTATTATAGCGATCATAATATCGCTTTGGAAGAAAGACCAAAACCAACAATCATCAAGCCAACAGATGTAATTGTAAAAGTTTTAAAAACAACTATTTGTGGAACTGACTTAGGCATCTACAAAGGCAAAAACCCTGAAATTGAAAGTGGACGCATTCTTGGTCATGAAGGTGTAGGTATTGTTGAAGAAATTGGGGATAGCGTTTCTCAGTTTAAAAAGGGAGACAAAGTTTTGATTTCATGTATTACTTCTTGTGGTTCCTGTGAATATTGTAAAAAACAAATGTATGCACATTGTAAAGATGGAGGCTGGATTTTAGGTCACATGATAGACGGCGTACAAGCAGAATATGTGAGAATACCTCATGCCGATAATAGCTTACATAGAATCCCTGAAAACATTGATGATGAAATAGCTGTTTTGTTAAGCGATATTCTGCCTACTGGTCATGAAATAGGTGTTCAATATGGAAATGTAAAACCCGGAGATGAAATTGCCATAGTTGGTGCTGGTCCTGTTGGGATGTCTGTACTTTTAACAGCTCAGTTCTACACTCCTTCTAAAATAATCATGATTGATTTAGATGACAACAGACTTAAATTAGCCAAAGAATTAGGCGCTACACACACAATTAATTCTGGAACTACGAATGCAGAAGAAGCCATTAAAGAAATAGTTGGCGACGATGGTGTTGATGTTGCTATTGAAGCTGTTGGAATTCCTCAAACCTGGGATATTTGCCAAAAAATAGTAAAACCAGGAGCTCACATTGCCAATGTAGGAGTACATGGCAAAAAGGTAGATTTTGAAATTGAAAAACTATGGATTAAAAATCTTACTATAACTACTGGACTTGTTAACACAAATACAACTCCAATGCTGTTAAAAGCGGTTTCTGCTAATCATATGGATTTAAAGAAAATGATTACACATCATTTCCTTCTTTCAGAACTTGAGCATGCTTATCAAGTGTTTTTAAATGGTGCTGAAGAAAAAGCAATAAAAATTATTATTAATAATGAATAACTATTGCTAAAGGAATAATCCAAAGTGCACGGATCAATTTTACGATGGTAGCTGTTTCAAGAGCTTTAGCCCCATTCGTAGTCCATGGCAGGGGCCAGCAATAGAGGGCGGAAAACAAGGCGCACTTTTTACCGGCCGGACCGGTGACACAAGGAGCAGTCGGAAATGCCCGGCAAAAACCAGGACAGCTTGATCCGCTCTCTGCGGAATCCATCGGTCTACCCGCACGACAGCGATCGGTTTCAGCTGATCGAAACCCATATCTCGTGGGTTTTCCTGTGTGGCCCGTATGCCTATAAGATCAAAAAAGCGATCAATCTCGGGTTCCTGGATTTTACGACACTGGATCAACGCAAATTCTATTGCGAAGAGGAACTGCGCCTCAATGGCAGACTGGCGCCCGGACTCTACCTGGCGGTAGTTCCCATTACCGGCACGCCGGCGCAACCGCTACTGGGTGGGTCCGGCGAAGCAATCGAATACGCGGTGAAAATGCGCCGTTTCCCGCAGGACGCACTGCTGAGCCACAGGGTAGATCAGCATCGCCTGACAAATACTCACATAGATCAGATCATCGCACAGGTTGCGGACTTCCATCAGACCATTCCGGCGGCAACCGGGGAGACCGAATACGGCGATCCGGAGCACGTCGCGGCTCCGGTGCGTGAAAACTTCATTCAAATTCAACAACGTCTGCGCGATTCCCGGCATGTTCAATTGCTCGATCGCGTGAACCGATGGGCGGTACACGAACACCAGGCGCGCTATGAGCAGTTTCGACAAAGAAAACAACGGGGATTCATTCGTGAATGCCACGGCGATATGCATCTGGGCAACATGGCGATCGTTGACGGCCGGCCGGTCATCTTCGATGGCATCGAGTTCAACCCCGATCTTTACTGGATTGACGTGATGAACGAAGTGGCCTTCCTGTGCATGGATCTCGAGGACCGCAAAGAGCGTAATTTTGCCTTCCGTTTCCTGAACGGTTATCTGGAACGGACCGGAGATTATGCGGGTATGCGGGTATTTCGCTACTATCTGGCTTACCGCGCCATGGTGCGGGCCAAGGTGGCGGATATTCGTTCGAGTCAGGAAACCAGGTGTGACTCGACAGCGCCGGCCGCACGGGAATTCGAGCGTTATCTGCAACTCGCCCTCAGCTACACGCAACCGCAACGACCGGTATTGTTCATCACTCACGGCTTGTCGGGCAGCGGCAAGTCCACTCTATCGGCCCCCTTGGCCGAACAAATAGGAGCGATAAGAATCCGTTCGGATCGCGAGCGACTGCGTATGTTTGGTAAAGGCAAGCGGCAAGGTGAGGAGGCAACTATCGGAGAAGGGGTGTATTCCCAGGACGCGACCCGTCAGACCTATGCGAAACTTGCGGAACTCGCCGGGATTGTTCTGGACGCCGGGTATTCCGCGATCATCGACGCGACGTTTCTCGGACGTCAACAACGAGATTCCTTTAAACAACTGGCGTATCGCCTCGGAGTGCCGATTCGCATCCTGTTCTTTCGGGCCGAAGCCGATGTGCTTCGACAGCGCATTCGGGAGCGCCAGCGTGAAGGCAGCGACATCTCGGAAGCAGATCTCAGTGTACTGGAACATCAGCTCGCGGTGTACGCGGGACTTTATGAGGATGAGCGGAGCTACACCGTTACCATTGACACCGAATCGGTCTCCGAGTCGGTGCAGATCCTTGCGCTGGTCAATCAGTCTTTGTAACAGGCGTTTCGATGCCGGTTACTAAACCCAGTTGACAGAAAAATCTTGTACTGATACATTAATCTCGGATAAGCGAATTCCAAGTGCGACAGTGCGAAAATTATGGTCGTTTCGATTTATGGCCTGTGCCGGTAACATAACTCGGCGATAAAGATATTGTGGTATCAACTTTAATATTGATGCCCTGGATTTTTACCTGAGTTTTTTATCAAGAAAAAAGGAGACGTGTGATGGAGCGCCGAGACATTTATATTACTGAATTTGATCTGAATAGACTCACTGAACTATTAGGAGTCTGGCAAGCATTCAAAGGGAGCACGAGTACCAGCATTCATCTGGAAGGCTTAATCGAAGAATTAGACCGGGCGCATATTGTTCTCCCAAAAGACATCCCTGCAGATGTCGTCACAATGAACTCACGCGTGCGGCTTTTAGACGTGAGCAAAGGGGAAGAGCTGGTGTATACGTTGGTCTTTCCGCGTGATGCGGATGCTGCGACCGGAAAGATTTCTATTCTTGCCCCGGTTGGAACGGCCATTCTCGGGTGTAGCGTTGGGGAAATGATTGAGTGGCCGGTACCGTTCGGAACACGGAAGTTGAAAATTGTAGAGATTCTCTATCAACCTGAAGCCGCAGGCGATTACCACCTATAAACTTCTCCGGGCACTATCGCTTCAACTAAATTATTATTGAGGGAGTATGGCCTGGATATATCTTTGCATTGCCGGTCTTTTTGAAATTGGCTGGGCAGTCGGCCTGAAATACACTGGGGGTTTTAACAAACTCTGGCCAAGTATTATTACAATTCTAACGATGATGTTAAGTTTTTACTTTTTATCGTATGCAGTTAGAATAATTCCCATCGGAACAGCATATGCAATCTGGACAGGCATCGGAGTTGTGGGGACTGTAATCCTTGGAATAATTTTGTTTGGTGAATCAAAAGAGCTTATCAGGATTTTTTTCATATTACTGATCATAGTCGGAATTGTAGGTTTAAAAATATTCTCAAAAGTTCCTGTTCAATAACTAAATATGAAACACCTATGAAAAATGGCGATACTCAAAACAATAAAAAAATGAAAAAACAAAACAATCCGCTTTTATGCGACACAGAAACCGGAACGTGTGAAATACCAACTCAACAAAATGACTTGGGCCAAACCATCAATATTCAAACAACTGAGAAACCCATAAAGGTAGTTTATTACACTGACCCTATTTGCTCTTCATGTTGGGGCATAGAACCACAATTACGTAAACTTAAATTAGAATATGGAAACTATATTGAGATAGAATATAGAATGGGAGGTTTATTACCTGATTGGAGTTACAATAGCGGTGGCATTGGAAAACCATCAGATGTGGCACAGCATTGGGACGATGTGAGTATTTATTATGATATGCCAATTGATGGAGATGTTTGGCTGGAAGACCCTTTACACTCATCTTATCCGCCATCAATTGCATTTAAAGCAGCTCAAATACAAGACAATAAAAAAGCAATTCTATTTCTTCGGGAGATCAGAGAAATGGTTTTTCTACAAAAGAAAAACATTACAAAATGGGAGCATTTAGAATTTGCCGCAAAGAAAGTAGAATTAGATATTGAGCAATTTAAATCTAATTATGATAGCAAAGCAAAAGAATTATTTAATGAAGATTTGAAATTGGGAAAAGAACTAGGCGTAAGAGGTTTCCCGACAATGTTTTTCGTGGACACAACAGGGAAGAGTGAATGTGTTTATGGTTCAAAACCTTATTCATCTTATGAAAATGCCATTTTAAAGCTTTATCCAACAGCCAATAAAAATGACTACGATAAAAACTGGAAATTTATCTTTTCAAAATATCATTCCTTAACCGCAAAAGAATTTTCAGAACTAACTGGAACACCCAGAAGTCAATGTGAAAAGATTTTAGACGACCTGACTGGAACAGGAACGTTGAATAAGTTGACAATAAAAAATGGAGCTATTTGGAAAATTATAAAACAAATGAATAATGATTAAAAACATTTTTAATCCGGGCAATTATCCCAAAAATATCAACTTTGTGTTGTTGCTACTCCGCTTCATTGCCTCTTACGAGGGACGCGACGGGCTGGAAGACACTAACATGGCAATTAAAGAAGCCGAAAGGGAAGAATGATCGCTTAAATTTCATGTCCGCCACACCTGTCCTTGTAGCAGCTACAAATGATAAAAAGATTACCTGCATTTGCTCGCACCTGACTGCTTATTATAGAGGGAAGGATGCAAGAAAAAGACAGATTGCTTTATTTTTCTGAAAAGGCATCAGTTCAATTCCCTGAAGACCTGCAAGAATTTATAGAACAACTTGATCTGGTGAGGCGTGTTAATAATATAAAGGCATTTCTTACAGAAGATGTTTCGGCAGCGGCTTCAGAAAAGTTGGAGAAATTGACTGACTGCCATGAACCTGAGATAGAAATACGATTTTCCATACTCCGGAAAACATTTGCCCTGACCAAAAAAATTATGAGCCGTTAGCAATTATTGCTGAGAATGCAATTAAAATGGGAATTAAAAAGGCGCAGGAATAAAGAAATACTCTACTTCAACCTGATTCCTTCGATAAGAAAGGAATCACGGGCATTGATAGGAGAGATTCTTTCTATTACCTCTGTTGGTTTTATCAGGTATCCGGCAAAATAAATATCAGTTGGCTGAAACTCTAATTTTGTATTGTCTTCGTTCTTAAAACAAAGTATTGCCGAATCTGGCCAGCGTAATGTCCACGGCATCTTAAAGCTATGCATGTTCACTAATGTAAAGCGGTCAATTATCTTAGCGTCATTCCTTATCTTGCAAGAAAGCCTTTTATCAAGAGATGAGTAAATCTCATGAACTTCATAATGTCCTCCCCTGAAGTTTCTTAGAAAAACTTCTGCTTCTTGCCCTGCTTCGATTACAACTGGGGATTTTCTATATAAGCCGTCGAGAGTATATTCCCGGAAGGAATACTCTTTATCATTAGAAGACTTTTCTGAATACTCAGCATGCAGGGTTACAGTGTTATCCCCCCGGTAGACATTCTTGAACTCAAAACTGAAAATTCTCCCTTTATAACTACCAAATGGCAGGAGTTCTTTTTTGTTTCTGCAAAGGAGCGGTTTATCGGAATACCAGGTATCGGTATCAATACTGTGGAATTGATATGAAAAAGGGGCACTCCCTGTCATTGTAATGGAACAAAGCCCGTCAAAGGGAAATTTGATTTGCTCAGTTAAAGGATTATCTTTCAATTTAATGTTTAATTTTTGTACGACGGTTTTCATACAATAACTTTATTATATTCTTTATAATGACACAAGAAAACTTTATAGAATATGCGATACATAAGGTAATTGATCATTATGCTAAAGAATACCCGATAGATGACTTGTTTGACAAGACCCTGAAATGCATATAAGTTATGCCAGCGGAGGGAAAATATGGCGGAGAGATCCAGAAAAGATGTGGATAGGGAAAAGAAACTGCACAGACTCCTCTCCATCCTTAGAAACCTTGATATTCGTCAACAGTGCACTCCAAAAATCCTGGCACAGGAATTCGGTACTACAGAGCGGAACATCTACAGGGATTTGAATGATCTTGATGCCGCAGGGTTTTCAATTACCTTTGATAGAGAATACAATACGTACCGGTTTACAGACTCGGATTTTTCACTTCGTGACCTGAATCTGAACAGCGGTGAGCTAACAGCCCTCCTTGTCGGGCAACAATTATCTCACAATTTAGGAAAACCTTCTGTAGAAAGGACTGTCTGTGAGAAGTCTAGAAATCACGCGGAAACCTCTTCATGGCTGACATCAGTCTATCAATCCCAGCCGAAGCGACGCATGTAGTAACGCTTCATTGCAGCGGTCAGCAGGACGTAGCCAAGGACGATTCCCGCCAGCCAGCCGAAATAGGGCAGGGGCAGGGGCTGCAGTTTGAAGTAGCCAGCCAGCGGTCCCATCGGCAGGTACACGCCGATGGCGATGATCAGCATCGTCATGCCCAGCAGCGGCCACGAGGCGCGGCTCTGGATGAAGGCTATTTTCGGCGTGCGGATGATGTGCACGATCAGCGTCTGCGTGACCAGACCGACAACGAACCAGCCCGACTGGAACAGCGTCTGGTGGAGCACGTCGTTGGCCTTGAACACATACCATAGAACGGTAAAGGTGATGATGTCGAAGATCGAGCTGAGCGGTCCGAAGAACAGCATGAAGCGGCCGATGCCGGCGGGGTTCCATTGCAGCGGGCGGCGTACCTGTTCGTTGTCCACGTTGTCAAGCGGGATGGCGACCTGGGAGATGTCGTAGAGCAGGTTCTGCACCAGCAGGTGCAGCGGCAGCATCGGCAGGAACGGCAGGAAGATGCTGGCGATCAGCACTGAGAACACGTTGCCGAAGTTGGAGCTGGCGGTCATGCGGATGTACTTGAGCATGTTGGCGAAAGTCTTGCGACCTTCGATCACGCCGCGCTCCAGCACCATTAGACTACGTTCCAGCAGGATGATGTCGGCTGCTTCCTTGGCGATGTCCACCGCGCCATCGACTGAAATGCCGATGTCGGCAGAGCGCAGCCCTGGCGCGTCGTTGATGCCGTCGCCCATGAAGCCGACCACGTGGCCCTGGTCGTG
The DNA here is from genome assembly GCA_020846775.1 of Nitrospirota bacterium. Lineage (NCBI taxonomy): Bacteria > Pseudomonadati > Nitrospirota > Nitrospirota bacterium. Next base: position 3,333 of record JADLDG010000021.1, on the reverse strand, counting down.
CAGGCTGCGCACGAGGCGTTCCTTGTTGAGCGGTGAGACACGGGCAAAGATCGTGTTCGCCTGGACCGCCTTGGCCAACGTTTCGTCGTCCATCGCATCAATCTGCGCGCCGAGCAGGAACCCGTCCACTTCCAGCCCGACCTGTCGGCAGACCTCAATAGCAACCAACTCGTTGTCGCCAGTGATAACTTTGACCGTTACGCCGTGCTCGGCCAGCGCCTTCAGCGCCGGTTCGGTTGATTCCTTCGGCGGATCAAGGAAGGCTATGAAACCGATCAGCGTCAGCTCCGACTCGTCGGCCTTGGAGTACACCAAATGGTCGGGCAGAATTTCCTTCATTGCCACCGCCACCACGCGCAGGCCGCGTTCATTCAGGCCGCGCAGCACGCCAAGAAACCGCTCACGCCTGTCTTCGTCCAGAGGCCAGGCACGGCCGTCATACTTCACCTGGGTGCAGATATCGAACATTTCCTCCGCCGCGCCCTTGCAGATCAGCTCGTGGTGATCCTCGCGCTCGGCCACCACCACCGACATGCGCCGTCGCTCGAAGTCGAAAGGAATCTCGTCAATCTTCCGGTAGTTTCTGACAATGTCCAGCTCCGTTTTCAGCTCGACATGATCCAGTACCGCGCGATCCAGCAGATTTTTCAGGCCGGTCTGGAAATAGCTGTTCAGATAGGCGAAACCGAGCAACTCGTCCGAGTCGTTGCCGGCCACGTCTATGTGATGGGCCAGTGCGATCTTGTCCTGGGTCAGCGTGCCGGTCTTGTCGGTGCACAGCACGTCCATGGCGCCAAAGCTCTGGATCGCATCCAGCCGCTTGACGATCACCTGCATGCGCGAGAGCACCACCGCGCCGCGCGCCATCGTGGTGGTGACGATCATCGGCAGCATTTCCGGGGTCAGCCCGACTGCCACCGAGAGAGCGAACAGGAAGGCCTCCGGCCAGTCCCCCTTGCTGAAGCCGTTAATGAACAACACCAGCGGCACCATCACCAACGCAAAGCGGATCAGCAGCCAGCTGACGTTGTTGACGCCGAGTTGGAAAGCGTTGGCCTCACCCGCATCGGCTACGCGCGTGACGCGGGTGGCCAGGGTACCGAAATACGTGTCGTTGCCTGTCGCCAGCACCACCGCGGTGGTCGTGCCGGAAATGACGTTGGTGCCCATGAACACCAGGTTGTCCATTTCCAGCGCAGGACCATCGGCTGCACTGGTGTTTGGAAATTTCTCCACTGGCAGGGATTCTCCGGTCATCGCCGACTGGGCCAGGAACAAGTCGGTGGCGGTCATCACGCGGCAGTCTGCCGGCACCATGTCACCGGCCGACAACAGCACGATGTCGCCCGGCACCAGTTCCTTGATTGGGATCTCACGCAGGCCGCCAGAAACGGCATCTTCGTCGGCACGCCGTCGAACCGTGGCGGTATTGCTTACCTGCGCCTTCAGCGTCTGCGCTGCCTGGTTGGAGCTCCGCTCCTGAAAAAAGCGAATCAGTGTGGCCAACACCACCATGGTGGCAATCACCAGCGTGCCCTGCATGTCGCCGGTGAAGTATGATACCGCGGCCAGCACGGTCAGCAGCAGGTTGAACGGGTTGTTGTAACTCAGCCAAAGATGCCGCCACCAGCGCACCGGGCGGTCGTGCTCGACCTCGTTGGGGCCGTGCGTTTCCAGCAGCGCCTCGGCCTGTGTGTCGCTCAGGCCCTGCGATGAAGTATTCAGCTGTGCCAGCAATTCGTCCAGATCGCGGCGGGCCTGTTCGACCAGACGGTGGTTAAAAGGCTCTTCCGGCCGCGTCGTGTGCTTTCCTCGCGTCACTGTCTCAAGGATCGGCTGGCGACGGAACAGGTTTCGGTTGAGGCGTAACACCAGAAATCGGCTGAAAATATTCATGCAATATTCCCCGATATTACTCCATCTTTGCTGTTTTGCCTTATGCTTTTTTTTCATGGAGGGAACGAGCGCTTATTTGGAGGGATTCCAGGCGAACTGGAGCCATGCTAAACCCGGAAGAACCAAAACTCTTTTTGCATCATTAATTCCTTTGTTAACCAAGAATACCTTGTGACGAATCGGTCACAGATTTATTCTTCGACAAGTTCTTTCTTCAGCTCTGAATGGGGGCACAACAGTAATAGTAAACGTCTCCTCAAAGGTCATATACTTATAACTTATTTCCAAAATATTCTTTCAGTACAACTGCGTCGTTATGCTGTTCATCTTTTGCTCCATAAACTAACGTTGTGTTGCCTTTTATTAGCAGTGCTGTTAATTGAGATGCTGCATCATTATTTTTCTTTATTTCACTGATGTATCGTTTTTTAAATTCATTCCATTTAGAAGGATCATGACCAAACCACTGTCGAAGCTCTGTACTGGGAGCAATATCTTTTAACCAGACATCAATTTTTGCTTTTTCTTTGGTTAGCCCTCTAGGCCAAAGCCTGTCAATTAGGATACGTTGTCCATCACTACTTTCTGCCGGTTCGTAAACTCGTTTCAGTTTAATCATATTTAGAGTTTTCCTGTATCCTTCCAGTAATTATTTGCTGCTGCGATTGTCTGGAACTCGATTGCTACCACTTGTGCAGCTGCTGTAAGACTATCCGGATTAGTTGAATACGTTTTACGGCCAGCTTTCAGGACATCCAAGTCAGGTTGAATATTATGAATAGTATGCCGGGCAATAAGCATAGCGAGTGCTCTTCCTGCCTCCGGTGTTTTTGTGATAAGTGTTCCTCCTGGTATAAGCACCAACTCTTCATCAGGCAAGTTGTTCATGTTATGCCTCCTCTCTTCTTAGAACATGAATTGATTGGTTACAAAACAACAATGTTTAATACCCTGAAAACTCTTCTGTCCTGATATTATCTTCATTAAATGAAACATATTTCATATGTATATATGATCATATAATAACTTTTTGTCAATAGAGGACTTTATATTTTTGTAATTTTATAAGGTTGCTACTTTCAGATAGATTATTATGTGAGGCAACTGGTCTTGTCATCTCGAAACTATACGGTGACTCCAGCGGCCTATTCGTCTACTAGCCCGCAGCCTGTTTTTTCCCACATCCTTTTCGTCAAGGTTCATGTGAACATAGATTATCGGCATGCAGCAAACACCCTCTCGACCTTGTAACCCTTCAGTGACGGGGTGGGAAATTGCCTGCTGTCACACTGAACTTGTTTCAGGGTCTCAGCCTCAAAGTCAATTAATTTTCCATAGTCCCGGGCACTTTAAATTCCATAGCTGAAAATCAGCAATCTTTATCAGTACCTCATTATTATTAAACTATCTTTTCTGCGCTTTCACAGATTAAAACGG
>JADLDG010000020.1 GCA_020846775.1 Nitrospirota bacterium | reverse complement strand
TGTTGAAGATGGTCGTCTGCAACCCCGGGATAAGCATCTATGATCTGGCCAGGAGGACAGACCGCAATTACAGCAGGGTATTCAAGGACGTCCAACTCCTGGTTGAAATGGGTGAAATCGAGAGCAGACCCGACCCGCGGTCAGGCAGAAAAGCAAGGCAGCTATTACCGGTACGCTCAATTAATAATGAGCTGATTGGTATTAATTGGAATGAACCAGGGCCATAGTGATCAACAGCATAATAGTCAACACCATTCTCTTCTAGAGTAATTTCAATTGTATATATAACGGTATCTTGTTGTCATAGCAGGTTTTATTATTATTATCTCACTTATCCAGCAATGACGTTATCTGCAGTTTCCTTCCCAGGTTCTCCGCTCTTGCTTTATTTATCAAGAAGGTACGAGAAAGATGCAGACAGATTTTCATATGATTGGACACTATGTTAGTAATTAATTTAATGACGTAGCTATGCATATTATATAAAGCCTGAGGTCTCACTTGACGAAACATATATGCTGCACACGTATTACTGACTATAAGTGCTGTATGAACGGGCGGATATTGATCACAGAGTTGTATTCTATAAAAACGTAGAGGACAAATTAGCTAATGGGACTTAATGATAGGGATTACATGCGAAACCGTGGCACTGGTCCGGAGAAACGTAGAGTGGCATCCAGTTCCATCAGATTACCTGTATATTTTATAATAATTCTTATATCGATAGGGTCAGTTATTGGAATAACGAAGCGTATGAAGATGAAAAATTATAACAGAATTGCTGCAACTCAGCAGACTGTAACTGTCGTTACACGGAATTATTCATTACAGACTTCATCTTGCAATGCATTGCCAGAAAATGGGTATGGTTTCATACTTGATCCTTCAGTAATGCGCAGAACAGACGTACTATATTCTGGTATCGAATTTATAAACCAACATGATTACTCTATGGTCATGCTAATCACTAGCCCGGATGGAGTTAGCCGCCATCAGGCAGTTGCTGTTCATCCTCATGAAAGCGTTAATCTAAGCGTACCTGTTGCTCAGTATGGGTTAACAGTTCTCGTGGGGCGATCATGGTGCAATGTAGAAAAGGGGTTTACTGATGGGAATCGGGTCCGAATAGAAGGAACCTTTTCAATCAGTAATAGTGAAACAACAAGTATTGTTTTTCGATCTGAAGGAGTTAATGCCAAGGACTTTTCAGTTTCTTATAGTTCAAAGCCCTTAAAGGCAGCAAATGATGCCAAATCTTTTGAGATCAATGGAAATGGTTCTATTAGTTTAAAACAGACAAAGAATGGGCACTACATACTCATATAATACCACCGTACCTTATCTTTATTGTTGTCAAACATGATGAGCCTCCTTTTGTTATTTGAGAGCTCATCATGTCACATCTGAGCACCTATTCCGTTGGATGTGCATTTGCCTGATATTTCACCGATAATTGCTAAAGGATATGACTTGACCTTGTGAAAATTGAGTTTCCCTGCTAACATAGTCGGAAATGTGCAAACTATAATAGGCTAATTATCTCAGGGTACCATGACAAAGGATGAAATTAAAAATTACTGGATATCTTCATCAGATAAAGACCTGAGGGTAATGAATAGTCTTTATAAAAATGGTCATTATGGATGGTCTTTGTTTATAGGACATCTGGTCTTAGAAAAACTTCTAAAGGCAATTTATGTTAAAAACATTGATATAAACATCCCATTTACTCATGACCTTGCTAAGCTTGCACAGAAAGCGGGGTTATTGCTTACTGAAGAACAGAAAGATCTCCTGGATGAAGTTACTACCTTCAATATTAAGGCAAGGTATCCTGATTATAAAGAGAGATTCTATAAAAAGGCAACAAAGAGATTCGCAGAGGGCTATATCACAAAGATAAAGGATTTCAGAAAATGGCTCAAAAAGAGAATAAAAGAATAATCTATAATAAGATTAAAGAGTATATAAAAATTCTACAAGAAAATGGGATCGAGGTGTGGAGATTATATCTGTTTGGGTCCTGCGCAAAAGATAAATCCACACCTGACAGCGATATTGATCTGGCGATATTTTTGGATACCGATAACGTTGACGGCTTTCTTGAAGACGTAAAGTTAATGCATCTGAGAAGAAAGGTTGATTTAAGAATAGAACCTCATTCATTTGCAAGGTCGGATTTTGATGAAACCAATCCTTTTATTAAGGAGATAATTACTACAGGGAAAAGGATCATGTAATTCCCTTTTCTAAATTCTGCAATTACGGGAAACAAACCAATTTATCTACAATAGTCTCTTTTATCTATTCTATCCCATTTTCCCCAACTAAATAAATAGGTACAGCTTTTAGTTGATCACTCTTCACGGACTCCAATATTTGAAAAATCTCCCACTCGGAACCTGATCCCCCTGGTGCAATTATGATCGCCGCAGAGTGCAGAATCATTGAGTATTCTCTGATCGCCACACTTGAAAATATTAAACCATTTATTTAATGTTTACTGTTGATCTCCTATAAATCTTAACTCTGCTCTTTTTTCTTCTTGTCATTTGGAGGAGGCGGAGGAGGCCATGAGTCAATTGGGTCTATTCTTTCTATTTTTCTTTCTGTCTCCTCGTATTGCTTCTTCTTTTCGCCTTGATGTTTGACCTTATCATTATCTTTATCATTGCCCATTTTGCACCTCCGTTTAAAGTGATCAATTAATTACTGTCACTTCGGTTTAATACCCTCTGATTTCATAACCTCTTCTTGGCATTTTATTATAAGCTCAGGAAGATACGGTATCTCGGATTCACCTTCCTTGACTTTACTCTGTTCATCTAATAATTCATTGAGTTTATTTTGCGCACCCTCAATTAGATTGTCTTCAAAAGCTATCCATAACTTGGCATACTCAGCCTCTATCCTTACCCATTTGCCATGTAGGTCAGATACCTTACCTATCAATTTAGAATAATTTAGGAATGGATTAATTATAGCTACTATAGTAGCTCCTGCCGATAATATTTTCCAGATTCCTTGATATATTTCCCATATCCCCCAGCTTGCCACGGCTCCAGAAGTAAGTATTGCCAGAGAGATCTTGATAAAGAGATCTCTCTTTTCATATCTACGTCGAAGGTAGTGGTAATACCGAACATTCATTTTTGATGTCAATTTGTTGTTCCATAAGTGAATTCGCATTTGCTCGGCCATTTGTTATTTCCTTCAACGCTTTTGATATTATCAAATTGGGTGCGCATGTCAATCCATTGAAGTTATCCAACACCCTCTTATAACACTTGCCTCCTCCGGCAACTTTACCATCTTATATACCCCCTCACCCGTCTGGTATGCTGAAAAGGCATTACCATTAACCGGCGCGTTAGGGGTTTTTATGATCCTTCTACAGCTATTTGATCCCCTAACAGAAATGTTTTCGCCGAGGGTGATTTGGGAAAGGAGCGCTTGGAGAGTCATTTCTTGATCTACGATTTCAACTCTTTAATATCGCAAATAATTTCATTCTTTTCAAACCATTCATGTGATATTGCGTGATTCATTACTTTTCCCGGCTCCTTAGTATAGGCAACAATCGCCAGGCTTTTCTCCGCTCTGCTGCAAGTGACATAGAATAGGCGACGGGTTCTATCAATGCTGGTTTCCTTGCCTTCCGATTTATTTTTTTTATCTGTTGCCGTTGGCACTTTGGCACCAAATAATTTGTCATAACTGAAGAGAAACCCCCGTGCTTCTTCATCATCTATAATGACCATGACACGAGGAAATTCCAGTCCCTTTATACCTTGATGCGTTCCGAAACTAGATAGATCGGATATGTAACTAACATAACCCTCAAACTGGCTGAATAAGCTCTTGAGAGCCTCGTCCCAGGCATCAATAACCTCATCCTTGTCAGAGTCATTTTCAGTGTCGGCAGCTGGGATATTTTCCTGTGCATTTAAGCGTGCGACAATTGGCACAAGGGTGTCAGGAACCACGAATAAACCGCTGCGATAAACTTCCTTAAGAATGGCGTTTAATGAAGGGGAGCTTCCTGCAACCCAGAGGGCGTGCAATGCTTTTACAGCATCATTTGCCTTTAGGATTTCTTCACGAGGTGTTGCGCTATTTTTTAAAGTCTCTTTTTTCAGGAGAGGAGAAAATTTTCGGGTTATTCGAGAAACTGCAAACTGGTCACCATCCTGCATGGCCTTAATCAAGGGAAGAATCTGCTTTGCAAACAACGAAATCCCAGTGAGGGTTCCATCAAGTAATCCAGTTTTAAGCTTATCAACGGCATACAGTGGATCGAAAAAGCTGCCAAAGCCACCTCGCTTTGCCGCCATGTGGTGCTCAAGAGTCAGAATCTTTACTCCATTATTCAATTCCATCCAATCACTATCACCTGTGATTTCAGCCATTTTTGATGAAACTATTTTTTCGAATACTGCTTTGTCAAGTGAGTCTGTGGTATCTGCGATAAACAATCGTGCTATACCTTCATCAGTCTTGGCGGCGTCCTGAGCATGATCGTCGACATCGGACCTGATTTTATTGATAAGCGTGATGATCCGCTCTGGACTTCTATAATTGATGGTCTTGGCAGGTTTTGCCCAATTATCGGGGATGTTTTGTCCCAGATCAGTTTTTCCATCTGCGTAAATGCGCTGCATAGTGTCACCGAACAGGCCCAGAGTGAAGCATTCGTAATGCATTGACTGAACTTTAAAGAATGCATCGATTAACTCTTTTTTGGTGTCCTGACACTCATCAATAAGCAGAATGGGGAATTTTCGTACCATAATTTTCTGCATCAAAGGGCGGTTGAGGAGAAAATCAGCAGTTAAGCTGATCACCTCCGCATGATTAAGCGAGTCACTGCCTGTGTTATCACCATTCGGGTTGTAGGTAAACTTTCGGATGTGGTCTATGGCATCAAATCTGGTCCGCTTGGAAGCAATTTGCCTTGGACGATCTATTGCTGCTTTAGAACCAGCATTCCCAGTTTTTTGCTTCTCCTCAAGTTCATTTATTTCCAATGTTATATGCTCTTTTAACCAAACCCTGATATCACTCTGATATGGCCTGATCAATTCCCAAGAAAAGCTGTGAATGGTTGAGATTGCGAATGCTGGGTCGAAATCGAGACGGCGTTTGATCTCATCACATGCGGCATTGGTATAGGTGATGATGGCGACTTTCTGTCCATTGAGTCGCACGCGGCCGATATTCTGTTCGCGAAATCTTTTTAATACCTCGACTAAAGATCTGGTTTTTCCAGAGCCTGCCCCTGCAAAAAGAAAAAAACTTTTAGGATTGTCTAAATCAAGGCAGCCGTAGATTTCTTCATCGACCGGTACAGCAGCAGTATTATCTTTGGTCATGCCTTACCTCCATCTACCGCATTTTGGTCAATTAAATCTCTATTTATTAGTCCAAGTTTATCCTTTAGCCATTCAAGACCTTCGTTGATGTACTCTGGTGGCTGAAGCTCACTCGGTTCTGTTGTGTAGAGAAGGTTCAGTGCCATTTCGGCCTTCTTGCCATCTTTAAGTGCATTGAACATATCGCTGCAGGCTTCGCCAAGAGTAGGTTTTACAACGGCATCAACCATCTTCTTGATTAGACCGTTTGAACCCGGTTTATTCTTAAAGAAGTCAAGATTGCTTAACACCAAAGCATCTTCAAAGGTGTAGGGTATGGCAGTTTCCACTGTGCCAACTTTATAAGTCACCGGTAAAGCGCACTGGTATGTAACCCTAACCCTACCATCAGATGTAACTTTGTCTTCTTTAGTAGCATTTAACACATCGTCAAGTTGGGTTTTACAAGGTGCCCATTCTTTTAGCGTATAATTGCCAGTCCGGTAGTTCTGCCCTTTTTCTGGAAAAACTTTTCCGGAGGTGTTTTCGCCTATTGAATCCAGATCAGTAACAACAAGCGTCAGCACCCCCAATGATTCGAGCAAGGGTTTTAAACGATGTGCGTGACTCCCACCGATTTCAAGCAAGGATATATAGCTTCTGTCCAGTTCTGGAAACTTGTAGCGGATGAAATGTGGGATAAGCATTCTTTCTGCAGGTCCCTCTACCAAGATTGCGGCATCAGCGAAAAACAGATCGCAGTGGGTTGTTTTGAGATACCGTGTTGCAAATTTCGATGTGTCTGTATCTCTGCCAAAAATTGTTGTCAGGTTTACCACTGTTGCACATGGGACATCGCTGCCACATACGGCTGGCGTTTTTCGAAAATAGCGCAAGCAGGTAAAGTCGATTTCATGGGCAATGTGACTGGAATGGGTGCTTACAAACATCTGCGTGTTGAACTGTTTCTTTTCACCCAAGTTTGTGTGATTTCGCAATACTCTATAAGCTTTCTTAATGAAAACCTGCTGCACTTGGGCATGAAGATGAGCCTCGGGCTCTTCAATGAGCACGAGGTGAAGCGGCTCGATAAAGCCATCGGTTTTACTTCCTCTCTTGCCAGCCTTTCCAACCCTCATCCATTCATCTCTGAAACGAATGAGATTAAACACCATAGAAATAAGGTTTTGATACCCCAGCCCGTTGTATTGTTCCGGCAGACACAAGGGCTGTGAGCTTGAAGGCGAGCTTGAAGATGTCTTATCGCGAACTACATTGAACTGAACCGCGGCATCATGATTTAACCCTTCAAGTGGATTTACTTTACTAGATAACACAATCTGAGGATCGCTGAACCCTGGGTAATTTAATCCTTCAAGCCTCAAAGTCAATTAATTTTCCATAGTCCCGGGCACTTTAAATTCCATAGCTGAAAATCAGCAATCTTTATCAGTACCTCATTATTATTAAACTATCTTTTCTGCGCTTTCACAGATTAAAACGG
>JADLDG010000019.1 GCA_020846775.1 Nitrospirota bacterium | reverse complement strand
GCTGAATCAGGTGGCGAATAGTCACAACAGGGCTGTGATCCGAAGGATAGATTACATTAAACCATGGCAGATGCCTCGTTACCGGGTCATCGAGCCCCAGTTTACCCTGTTCCATCAATTGAAGTATGGCAACGACTGTGGGGATTTTTGTCATGGACCACCAGTGATAGACGGTCTCAGGCACGGCCTGTATGCCCCGCGGACCATCAGCGTAGCCAAAGGCACGGTTGTAAACAAGACGGCCATCTTTAACCACTGCTGCAGACAACCCGGGCGGACTGCCGGATGCAACAAGCCTTTCAAAAAAGGCATCTATTTCGTGGACATTGTTTACCTGCTCCGGCACCCTAGGCGGATGCGGTGCAAGATAATATAGGGTGATAATGACGAGAATGAGTAAGACAGTAACGAAGATAATTATCTTTGGAAATCTTTTCACTTAATTATAATAATTCAATGATGTTGTCTGCATCGTCGGTCGATGCAATAATACATCCTCCTGCAGAATGTTTGGAATAAGATAGCTAACATTTATTAGTTGAAAACGTCCCCTACCACCCTTTAGTCAGAATCTTCTTCTTTTCAAAATTATCCAGTACAAAACTGCAATCTTCCCAATTAATGGGTTTGATATTCTCCTGGTCCTGATATTTCTTATAGAATGGGTTGGTATCGCTTTCTGATAAATCACTAATTCTTTTCTCTGCATCTGCTACCTGATTTAGCGCCACCTCAACCCAGACATCTTCCAGTGTGTCCGGTATCTGTCCAAATAAGTCCTGGATGTTTCTGAGACGGTTTGACAATAATCTGTGAACCCTGTCTTCAACAGAATCTTTATACCGCATGTTGTAAATCCATATCTCTTCCCTTTCCTGACCAATTCGCTGAATCCGCCCTTTTCGTTGTTCCAGGCGCGTGGGGTTCCAGGGCAAGTCAAGATTAACGAGTGTACCTAGCGCCTGAAGGTTCAGTCCTTCACTGGCTGCATCTGTACCAAATAGCAGTTTTAAATGGCGGCTGCGAACCATTTTCTTTATATCTTCTTTTGACTTTCTATGATACATCCCATTTTCATAAATCCCGGACTTATCGCTACCTGCGTATAAACCAAAGGTGACGTTTTGATAATCTCTTGCAAACCTGTCGCAAACCCATTTGATAGTGTCGAAGTATTGTGAGAAAACTATGCAGCCTCTATTTATCCATGGTTCCTGTATAGTGTCGTCAATCAATATCTTCCTGAGTAAATCATATTTGGGGTCACGTTCCTGGTATTCTTCCAATATCTTCACAACTCTTTCAATGCATCGGCTCTCTTCTCCTGTCATGTTTTTAAATAGTGAGTCAGACTGATTGTCTCTTTCTTCCGCACTGACTTCTTCGCTGTAGTCATCATCATCTTCCTCTGTTGCCATTACCCAGTTGTTCAGTATGCCTCTGGCTGTTGAAAGCCCTGCATACATGGAACTGCATATCCTTCGAAGCAGCATGGTTTTAATTAATCCGCCGCTGTTTTTTAACCGCTGCCCAAACAACTGCGAAAACTCCTCTGCTGATTCATATGCGTCTGAAAGATGAGTGCTTAACTGTAAGCCCTCGTCATCACCTTCACCATACAGAATGACATTAATTGGCTTAAGGTACGGCTGGTTGGTTGCGGGATTAATGGTGGTCTCCAGAAATTTACGCTCACGCCTTATGATATGGCGGATAAACGGGTTGTGATTCTTAATAAAATTATCAGAGTAGATTATATTAACAATGGCCTTTTGCTGGGGTGTGAAACTATTTAAGGCGCTGCCTGAAATGACAAACTTATCAGCCGGCAGATTGATTAGTCTTCTTAACACGCCAAAGGTGTTGGGTTTTTCATCAGATGACGGAAACGGATTCCGCAACCAGTCCCATTTTTCATAATCCGAATCCAATTCCTCTCTGCCTGTAACCAGATGCAGGCTTTTACCAGCTTCACTCGTCCAGCGGCTCAGATTATCTCCTAAAACAAATTCATTACCCTGGGAGAGGATATATAATAAATCCCATGCTTCAATAGGATGTAATTGAACTGGTGTTGCTGTTGCCAGCAACATACTTTTGGTTCTCTGTGCAATTTCAATCAAAAAACCCATCAGGTTGTTAGGCTTAGGGGAATCATTTTCATTGCCGTTGCCTGAATTATTACGCCTTGCCCTGTGTGATTCGTCAACGATGATACATTCATAATTGAGCTTCATCAATTGTTCAGCAACTTTGGCCCTTGAGCGGACGATTAAGCCTTGCGAAATAATTCCCACCTTACGAGGGCATTTGCTTAATGCAAACTCCTCCTTTGCAGGGTATTCTATCTTATTTTCATCTACCCAGCATTTGCCGTTCCACACGGCCGAAGGCATATCCAGCAAATTCAACATTTCATCCTGCCACTGCCAAATGAGGGTTTTGGGGACAATTACCAGAATGGGTTTATCTCCTTCCAGGGCCATTAGCATGGCAGACAATGCTAACTGTATGGTTTTTCCCAAACCTACCATATCAGCCAGAACATACCTTGCCCCCATGCCTTTTTTGTGTGCCCTGTATGCTAAATCAACAAAGTATTTTTGATGCTCCCATAAACCAAACTCTTTTCTATAAACAGGACTCTCAATGACTGTTGCAGCCGGATTATCGGTTTTTCGCCAATCCGTAATTTCATAAATGACTTTCCTTTCAGAGATGCGCTTAATATCTTCAATGATAAATTTGCTTAGCGGCCTAGCCAGCGGATGCTCCCATAATGCATTGAATTCATCCTGCACCCAACTGACAGCAGTGTCATCATCATCCACCCAAGCCAATTCGTAATTCTGACTCCATCCGCTGTAGGTTTCATTCATACTGCCGAGGAATGCCACCTTCTTTCCATCGGTTCTGGTGATGACACCTGCCTTGCCGTGGATCAGGCCATAGACATCATTGGGGAGCACACGGACATCAATTTTATTGGTTATTAAGTATTGATAAAGTTTCCTGAGTCTCTCTGGAATGTGGGTTAACTCTTCTTCAGGCCTTCCTTCGCACCATTCCAGCTTCATGGCCTGTGGCTGGTCTTTTATGTATCTTACGTCATCTGCCTGTAGTTGTGAATTGCAGATAACGCGGACTTTGCCCTGCATCTGCTCAATATATTCACCAGCTACTTCTATAATAGAACTACTGAAATACCCTGCAATGCGGTCATAACTTGCAGCGTCCTTCAGAGCATCTTTAAAGAAAGCCTCTCCCAGATTGCCTGTTCTTGATGAAAAGCGATGGATCATTCCTCTCCAGCTTCCCGAAGTATAACAATCACAGCCTGCCCGAATCCTTTAATGTTTTTAAATCTTCTTCAAATTCGGCAATGTCATAATGTACTGGAATATTTCTGCTTGCAAGCAAATGCTGAAATTGCAGCCTGGTCATCCCTGCAAAACAGCTTGCCTGTGCAAGCGTCAGCTTTTCCTTTTGAAAAAGTAAGACAGCAATTTCCTGTTTGAATTCATCTTCCGTCAATCCGGCTGATTGAAGAACGTCGTCGGATATTAGAATGCTCATTGGTTTTGCCCTTCGTTAAAAATCATATGATATTTTAACTAATCCATCAATGCCTTTATTCCCCAGTATTAAAGGTTAAACACAGAATTAAATTCTTGAAATGCACAAGGCACTATGCAACATTAAGTTTCTTTTCCATTGACTTTAGGACGTCCTTAAACATCATGGAGGCATTGAATACTTCTACGCCAATAAGGTTGCCGCTGCTGTCAAGCTCCATATTTACACCCGGCGAGATATCTACCACCTCTGCTTCCTCTCCCTCTTTTCCAAGAAAAAGAATATCCTCTTCATCATCATAAAATACCTTAAAATCGTTCATTTTAATTTCCTCCACCTGCCTGTTTTTATCCTGTTTTCCTTTTGTCCTTCTTTCAAAGGTGTGTTGGCACCCCTGCCGCCATTGCTGGTGTAACCCTTAAAGATTGATGTATCCGGCAGAAATTATAATACATGAAATGAAGAGCGATTGCATGTCCTAACTTCTCAATCTTCTTAGAGAAAGCATTAGTAAGTCTGGTAAACCGTCTCATGTTCATACGCATAGTTATATTCTGTCGCTCTACATAGCTTGTGGATATGTTCTTTTCATCAGGGTTGACTGTAAGTTTATTTTTTAGTGTACCTATACACTTGGCAGGACTATATTTTTTTCGTTCTCTTCGGAAGTGCCATATAGGTTTACAAGCTGACTGAAATCAATGTCAGCACCAAAAGCATTCTCCACAGCATCAAGATACATTATGTGACCATCTGTAGTTAATTGCACTCTGTCCTTCATGCGGCCTGCTAAATCATTTATAAAGACTGTAGCATTCCCTATATCCCGTCTCCCGATATACCAGCTTGGCACAAGTTTAGAGTCTGCACAAATGGCGGTAATCGTCCCCACGTCCCCATAACCAAAGTGTCCCTTTTTATCTTTCGGTACATTCTTTTCTTTTGCATAACAGAATGCCCATATCTCATCACATTGAATGCGCTTGCAGGAAAGATCACGAAGGGCTTTATCCTGATATTCAGCACAAGCATTTCCGACATCGGCCAATAACTTTAAAACCTCCCCTTTGGCCGTATCAGTCATGTGGTAAGTTGCCCTGATGCTATTCCCTTCAACAAGGGCGGCGATGATTTGTTTCTGTTTTCCTGGTTTCAATCTGTTCATAGTTTAATCTTATTGACCGATCAAGCATTGTCAAGAAGAAAATAAAGGGGAGGCTTTTACACCTCCCCAAAGACTATTTAGACTTTTACCCAAATAGCCCATGCCTTACGCCCGTATTTCGAGGCATACAAACGTTTGCCTTTCACGGTAATATAGGCAACAAAGATCAGTTTCTTACCATCAATGATTTGTATCATTAGGGTTACTCCTTTCTGAGTGACCCCATTGACATGGATTACAGGTGTGATATTCTATGAAGTGCATATACACCAGTAAGCCCCAGGTCACTCGGTATTTGGGGCAAAGTAGGTACCGCTGGCCAGATTCGAACTGGCGCCTCCCCGTTTAGCAGACGGGCGCTCTTTCCTCTGAGCTACAGCGGCACATCTTAGACGCCTCATTCAGATGAGACTGAATGAGGCGTTTTTTATTTATCCATAAGATTACCATGCCACTAATTGCCATGTCAAGCGTTAATAGCATTACCACGTGATTAGCGTTACGTTAAACAGGTGACTCCTTAATGATCATGCTCTTGACATTATAAGATTAGAGATATATAATTCATTCTAAGAAAAATTAATAATGAGGAATAGAATGGAAGAGAATACAAAAAAGAAAAGACGTATCAGGAGCCCTGGTTATCCTATGATAGACTTGAAGGAGGCAATAGCAAAGGCCAAGATACTATGGGACAGAGATAAATCACACCCTATCCCTAAAGATGCTGTATTTGAGCATTTAGGGTATCAAATAGAGGGGGGTTACGGTGGTAGAATAATTGCTGCCTTAAAACAATTTGACTTGATTTATGAAAAACAGAATGATGTAATTTTAACCCAAAATGCGATAGATTTAGCTATCTATCCACATATAGATAACCACTACATAGAGATTGTAAAGAAAATTGCTTTAAAACCCTATACATATAACAAACTATATAGCGAAAATAATATCCATGAACTTTCAGATGCCTCATTAAAGGTTATATTAATTAAGAATTATAAATTCAACCCCGACAAGGTTGATGCTTTCATTAGTAATTTTCGTAGCACAATGGTGTTTGCTGGGTTGTCTGGATTAGGGAAACAAGAAGAAACAATAGAAGGAGAGGTACCTAAAGAAATGATCCGTGAAACACCAGTGTTCGATACTCAACGTGCTAAAAGTTCAATATTTAGGGGAGCCAAGTCATTTGATATTCCTCTATTAGAAGAAAATAGCGCAACTATTACCTTCCAAAAGTTCCCTCTTGAAAAAAATGACATTGACCTTCTAAAGAAATGGTTTGAAGTGTATGCTGTGGCTTTAGAAAAGAAATGCAGTCGCGAGGAAGAATAAAGCCCCACTTGTCACTTCTTTGACCACCTAACCTGTGCGGCTTTTCTGGCAATATCCTTTCGTTGTTCTTTGGTAAGGGCTTTCGCTCTGGCAGGGCCGCCCTTCTTACCCCCTAATCTTCCAAGGGCAACGGCGGCAGGGTTCTTCTCAGACATGATCTCTTTGGCGGGTTCTTTAGTGGCCTCTTCTACTATCTTTGAAGCGAGGATATTTATATCTGACTCTTTCTTGCTTGTCCGCTTAGGCATGTTTTATTATAACATAATTTAGAAAGTTGTAACTACTAAAGGATGCTTGCTTTTTTAATAAAAGTTGGTATAACTATTATAAAAAAAGGGGGCACCATGCAACTAAAAGAATTAAAAGAAGGCTGGTTAAAATGCGATATTTCAGATGGAATGTTTTCAAATGAAAAAGCGATAAAATGTAATAGTGCAACCAGTGATATTTTCTCTTTTTTTGTTCATCAATCTCTTGTAGATGAAAAAAGAACCGCAGTCAGGGTTAGTATTATTGACTGTCAAGGTAAATATTGTACTATTTATCTTCCTGTTGAACCAGTTGAAGGTATTAGCAGAACAGTGTTGGTTTCTCAAGAGGATATTTTAAGGTGATCCTTGGCAATAGGGAGATAAGAAAGGCCCTGACAGAAGGGAACATCATTATCGAACCTCCCCCCAGGGAACCTTTTGATTCAACAGCTGTAGATTTAAGATTAAATGATTCAATACTACTACCCAAAAAAGGACTTTCTCTTTCTTTTGATTTAAGACAAAAAGGAATAGCTACTACATTAAGCCAGTTTTATGAACATCATCTAATTAGCCCTGCGGGTGGATTTGTTCTGCAACCAATGCAATTTGCAATTGCCAACACCTTAGAGTATATTAAGTTACCGATAAAAGCTAATACACCATGTTTTGCAGCACGCGTAGAAGGCAAAAGTTCTCTTGCCAGGTGTGGTTTAATAATCCACTTTACAGCACCAACCATACATGCCGGTTTCAATGGTACAATCACATTGGAATTAATGAATCTTGGGAGTTACTCTATAAATCTTTATCAAGGCATGTCAATTTGTCAATTGATCTTTGAGAGGGTTGAAGGTGAAATAGACTTCTCTCCAAGTCAGTTTCAGGGACAAAAAACTCCCGAAGGTTCCTAACCTTTCTCAATCCTAAAATTCAAACTGACCCACTACCTATAACCTGTTTGATTATCTACAAATCGTTACTGTGCCTCATCGTATATCTTTTTCGGCAAATTGTAGTCTATCTTCCGCAGGGTGAGTCTTGTTGTAATATGTTTAGAATATATTATAGCCGGCATTCTTATTTATCTACACCCCATCATTGCGAAGCAATTCAACTAAGTATTTGGCATACATGGCCGGGCTTTCCCAGTGCTGCATATGGTCAATATGTTCGGTAGTGCTGAGGTAGCGTAACAACTCCATGATGGTTTGCCGCTTGTCCCAGTAATTTTCTACCTCGTTCTTGAGCCAGGCACGGCCTGCCTGTGCATTTTGCTCTTTCTCGCTTTGGGCAATAGCCATGAGCGCCTGCCTGAGGAGGCTGTTGCTGAAGGCATCAGCGCCCCTAAGTCCCCGGCTGCCAAACTCGGATGGGGTTTTCAGCCGGGCATGATTGGCCTTAGTGCTTGCCAACAAGTCCTTGTATTGCTTTATGCCAAAGCCTTTTGCAAGTTCCTGATACGCCCCGACATTGTAGACATTCTGCTTTTCAAGCTGAATTCCCTTAATAAAGAATCGCTCTTCTGATTCGATATTTCTCCATGTGTAACTGTCAAATTCAAGCGGGATTAGATAATTATTGGCGACCCTTTTTGCATTTTCTATAACCTCTACAAGCGGTCCATTATACCCGCCTTCCCTCGGCTTTGATAATTCATAGGCAACATCTATATCCCCAATCTTCTTGTATGAAGTAAGTATCTTTAATGCAGCGGCATAGGCGCCCTGAATGTAATCAGGTTCAGCAAAATTAGGGTCTTCTTTGTCGTCAAGGGCCTTCATGGAATCTATCTGCTCCTTGACCACCATTTCAATCTCAAAGTTAAGCTCATCTAAAAAGGCCGTGTGTGATTCAACCTGTTTTCTCAGGACGAGTAGTACAGTTGCTTTGATGTAATTGCCTTCTTTAAAACCTCCGCTTTCTGTTTCAGTTGCAATGGTCCAGGCGGCAGTTACTTTTAATCCCGCGCTCCATAAGATCAATGCAAGCTCAGCGTAAATAGCAGGGTCTTGATGGGTAAACATCACCACCTGCATGCCGTCATCAGGCATGTGCTGTGCCAGATTACAGTAGATCTCTACCATACTTTGATTGAATGCTTCTCCTGATCCTTTTACTGCCAATATTCGCTTGCTATCACTGTACCAATCGGGAAAATATGTTTCAAGAAATCTTTTATTCCAGGATAGGAAAAACTCACTTAATTCGTGATAGTTTACAGCATCTGCATATGGTGGGTCAGTAATCCAATAATCAACTTTTTGTTTAATAATTCTTGCATCAATAATTTCGATTGTCGAATCTGTTTTATAATTCTGCCCATTTATATTTATTATATATGAGGAATAACACGCCGCTAAACCGCGACATGGGAAACTGAAAAATGTATTTAATGCTTGATTATAAAAAGTATTATTGTTTTTATCAAAGCCTGAATTCCACCAGGTTAACTTAGAGTTATAATCAGAAATAGTTCCCAAGCCAAACTTATTAAAAACTAATTTATTTTTATTGGTGGTTAACTCTTCTGCTTTTTCTGAAAATAAACCGGATAATAGAAGCTGCCTCGGATTAAACAACTGATGCCAATACTGCCAGCCACGTTCACGAATTGGTTGTGATGTATTGTAACCTTCCTCAATTTTATTTGAAGGGATATAACCCTTGCGCTGCCAGTCTGCAAATCGTTCCGTAAGGAGTTCAATTACCTTCTGCTCCCGCTTAAGGTCCATCTCATCAGGGGCCTTATAGTGAACTGTGCCGTAGGTGGCATCTGTGGCAGGTGCAGGTTTTTTCAGGAACTGTTGCCATGTCTTCTTATTGTTCTTCTCAAGATACTTGATGGCATAAAGCCTCTCCTGAAAGACATCATCCGGTCTTGGTAGAAACTCGTCGGCCTCCCACTTGCGCAGGCCATAAATGGGATTACCAGCAGTATCTTTGTCATCCCTGCGAAGCCTGTCAATATCCGTCGTTTTTGTGCAGTGCGGACACCACAATTTACTATCTTTAACCGTAGCGAGCCGCTCTGCTTCAGCTAATTCTTCGTTAGAAGCGTTTGAGATTATTTTTATATCAAAATTATGATTAGTCGGGTTGTAAACCGGCATGGCCACTGTCCCTGTTTTTTTACTAACCCACCAACTCGGCGCCATAGGCACTCTGGTTTTACATTCCGGACAGGTGGTTTCATTGCAATACAGGTAGTATTTCGCCATCCAGCCTTTTTCGTTCTTCTCAATTCCCCATTCTTCCACCTGTGCGGCTACGGCGTCAAAGACCTTCTCCTGAAAACCTTTCAGCTTTTGTATCTCTTCATCAGGCAGGCTCAGGATATTCAGTCCGGCCCATGTAAGCAATCCTGACAATGGGTTCAGGTCGCTGGCATAAACAGGCAGGCCCATGCGGGCAGCTTCAAATGGTATGGAGCCGCCTCCGGAAAAGCAGTCACCAACAGTGGGGACATGGCCAAACTTTTTAGTGCCAAGTTCCCTTATCAATTCAGGAAGGGTCTTGGCATTTGTCCCTAAGTGTTCATTTATCTCTGCCCATGTCTTTTCATCAGACAGGGTTGTTTCTTCAGGACGAAGGCAGTATTCCAAACGATCATCATAACTTAAACGGTCAAAGGCAAGATGAGTTGCCTCCTCCTGCTCCTTTTTTCCTATACCAGCTTTCCATGATAGTGCACTCAAATTGGTCTTTTGCGCCTGTTTAATGAGCTTGTCCTGATTGTCTGCATTGTCGGTAAATAAGTCCACAGGGACTTCAAAGAATCTCTTCAATTCCCTGAAGGTAAGATTCTCCATGATTATTTCCTTTTTCATGGGCTTGTTTTTCCTGCGCCACACGCCATTGGCATCCATCATAAGGATCTTTAAAAAAATCTCCCTGTCTTTAACCGGATCGTTGCCGGAAGGCATGAGCAGGCCCAGGATAGCGGCCCTGACCAGTATCAATGGTTTTCGACCCCACCATTTGCCGAGACCTGTTAATGTCTGGCTCTGGCCGGCCTTGCGCTCTTTATAACTTTCCTTGGATATCTTACTGACAGGGAACTGAACTTCTATGAAGGATTTTTGTTCTGTCATGCCTTGATCTTATAATGCTCAATAGCATCGTTTACATACTGGTCAAAGATGCTCCGCTGCTGATATTTATCGGTGACCGGGTTTTCCGTCAGGGCGTAGCGGATTGCGGTTCGCCAGCCGTATTTTGAGTGGACATCACCGGTGCTCGCATTGGTCATTGTAAAAAGCCACCAGCGTTCTTCGGGCTTCAGCCCCTGCCAGTTTTTGATGGCAGTCGGGATCACTTTGATGTCGCAATCTTCAATAGCCCAGCAGAGCAATGTCATTTCCTTGCCCAATAATAGCTGAACGACATTCTGTCCCTGTTTCCATGCCCCCCCCTTTAGACCATATTCTTTGAGGCGATGATTAAATTCCGTGCGAAGCGCAGATTCTATCTCTTTCCACTTGAGTTTAGAAAGCTCGCACTTCAAACGGTCAAAACGCTGATCAATCTTTTGCTCAGGCGGTTCAAACAGGGATAGCTCCGCAGCCAGTTTATCCGGATTTTCATCCATGCTGCCCCAGTCAAACCGCTCGTAAATAAGCACCTTGCCTGTCGCGGTCTTTGGTATTACCACGAGGAAGTGATGCCTTGACTCAGAAGGTTTGAAGCCAAAGCCTATAACATCTTTATTCTTAGACATATTGTGCCTTATCGCTAACGGTTACTGAATAATCTCTTCCTGCTTAAGGCTGGCAGTCTGTAATTGTTTAGCAGCCATCCAGTCTTCAAATGCCTGGCCTGTCGGAAATATTACCGCACTAAATTGCAGGGATGTATTGAAATCCCCATCACCCGACAGTGCGTCTCGCATAAAACCTATTTGCGCCTCCACCTGCTCCCTGGTCAGTACCAATGAATCATCAAAATTGGTCTGTGCCCAGTGGTCTTTACCATCCCGTTTAAAAGAAAAGTTGAGGAATATACCTTTGAAAGAGGCCCCATGTTTTTGAAATAATTCCAGTTCCTCATAGGTGTTTTTATTATTGCTGGTGTTGTACATGCCACGCTTTTGATAGGTAAGCGGTCTGTTCCTGTCAATCTTTAAACCTTCAGCCCTGGTCCAGTCAATACGGATTTCCAGCTTCTCACTCCAGACGCCCTTCTTTTCAGCAATAGCCAGTACAAACCGTGTGTCTCCGGGGATGATGAAGTCATTAACATATTTTGCGCCGCTGTCTTTAGGGTCTGATCCATCAGTAGTGTAAAGAATGACTGCATCATCGGCTGATGCCTCCAGCTTTACCTTCTTTTCATCACCCGCATCATAAACCTTATAACGAAGGTTTAACTTGTTTACCCACTTATATGGCTGTCCGGTTGTATGGGCGCCTTTACTATCCACGCATAGGAAATGCATAGTCATTTCATCTGTGCGCCAGTTGTTGAAGTCGGTTATTTTATCAGAGAGCGTAGTGGGCGGCTGGTCATATTCATAGTGCACTACATCGCCAAACCTGGGAATGATCCTCAGGACAGCTTCACTCTTGTTTTTGTCCGGCCATGTTGCCTGCACTGTAACAGAGGTATCCTCTTTAGGAGGATTTTTCTGAATATAATTGCCTGCCTGAAACCATACACCCGTTCTCAGACAATGGTCAATCAATTCTTCCAATGCCTTTGGATGATGCCATTGCCAAGCGGGGTTGGTCGCAGCACGGTTCTTTAAATCCTCCTTCCGCATTTCATCCAGCGTGAATAATCGGGCGAGACATTTCTGGCGGAAGTTTTCGGATTTGGGGTCTTCGTTTGTGAATTTCTGCTTTTCTGTTAACAGCTTGCGGATTTGTTCTTCCCCATTAAAATTGTTGCCGGAAAACTGCATCAGGAAATCAGAGTCTACCAGTGTATCCTGTCCCCGGAAGCTGAACGGATAGTATAATTTTACAAATGTCTCCCTGGCTGCTGTTAAAAAGGCCAGGTTGATCTTGTGTTCCCGATCAACCGCCATTTCAAACTGGGGATTATTCTCAGGAACCCGTTCATTCCGCATGTTGGCAATAATCCGTTGAATGGCCTTGTGCTCCTTTGCTTTGCGTAGCAGGTTGTCCATGGTGTTGCGATCACCAGTGAGGAACATTACCCTGTTTTTGAATTGCGTGTCATCATACAACCTCTGCAGGTCGGGATTTATGCCTCCCTCTGCGATGTTTGGTTCAAATAATACCAGCGAAATCTTCCCTTCTTCCAGCTTGATCTGATCAATTGCCGGAAATACCAGGACATTCTGGTAGCAGTCATTTATCGTCGGGCGGAAGCGGTCTTCAAGAAATTTGCGGACTTCAAGTCTTGCACTGTCCTCATCATATCCATCAATCAGACTGTTCAGTTCTGCAATCAGGTTTCGCACATTCTGGAAATGGAGGCGGCCGTCTTTATCGCTGTGTATATACCACGCCTGACCCAGGAATTCTTCAAACGCGTTGCGGTAGTTAGTGATGTCTTTGCCGGGTTCTACCAGATAGCCAACCAGCTCATGCTGGGTTAAACCTAACAATGCATGGGGTACATCCGCCAGGCTTGATACCAATAGCAGCTTCGCAAGCTGAGAGACGAATTCTATGTTATATTGCCGGTCTACCAATTCAGCAGTTGCACGGCCTTCATTGGCAATGTCTTTACTTATGGCATTACCAAGTGAAGGTTTGATTTGACTAATAGTCGTGTTCATGGATGTCTCGTTCAGGTCTATGTCAAACACATTGATGAGAAAACGTCTTCCCGCAAGGCCGGTTTCCCACATTGATGTAACAACTTTACGCATTAAACGAATGAGGTCACGGGTCTGCTGGAAGTTCTGGTTTTCCCTGAAACGTTCATACAGTTCACGCACTGAGGGATGGAATGGATACGATTCCTTAATGCCTGTAAAGATCTTGTCCGGATTATAAGTGGTGAAGCCAAGATTTTTTGCTTCCTCAACCTTGTCCTTATAAGCAATTGCAATTTCATTGACAACATCCTTTGCAGGCAGCCTTGCAAATAGCTTTGTCCTTAGAATATCATAAATCTCATCAGAGGAACTCCCCACAGGCTGTACATCTAATGCAAAGCGGTTAACCTCCCCTTCAAGATTAGGGAAAGTGGATTGCAGCAACCGGGTGCCGCTTTGGTAAGTAGCCTTGAGGTCTGCAATGACTACCAGTACATTGTTTAACTCCTGCCTGTTTAATGCATTGAACAGATTAGCCAGGGCAGTTGTTGTTACAATAGATAAATCACCGGCGCCGACTGTGATGGTCTTCGCATTTTCAAGATAGGGCGGCAGCTCATCCAATAAAATCAGCTTGGGTGAGCCCTTCAGCATATTAATCCACTCACTCGGCCCCGGCGCCCTTAATGCCCCCTCCCAAAGTGATTTAAATTCTGCCTCACGATTTAATTGTTTTGCTATAACACCCCAGATACCATTTGGAACATTGCTTTCACGGCCTGAGAAGGCAAGAACAGTAACCTCACCAAGACCTTCATCATTGTAGTCTGTACCTATTATGGCCTTTCGATGAGCTGGGTGCCTGGCGAGTAGACCCAGCGAAATCATGTTGTGTGTTTTGCCGCCACCCATACTCTGGGTAAGCTTGATCAATTTCTGCTGACTCTTGCCTTTGAAGCGTTCAAAGGCAGTTTTCAGCAATACTGACATGCCCTGGGTTTTATAATTGGTCTCAAAGAAGAGCGCTGAATCAATCCGGTTTTCAATCAGGTCAGTGATATCCTGAACATCAGTATCTTGTTCAAATGTGCGTGGTGTGCAGAGCTGTTTGAGTTGGTTCATAATATTGTATTTATAGCTTCTGTCTTTCTGATTTCAGCTTATTATTAACCAAGGAGTTGCATTAGATTAGCAAGATGGGGTTTTTCTGTCAATGGAGATTTAGTAACATTCATGTGCATACAGTTGTTAGGTGGTTATTTATAGCATGTTCATTCATTCTATTAAGATAAATAGTCCCTATTTAACTCAGTCCTTATTTAACTCCGCAATAGAGGGGGAAGATCGCTACCATTTGGAACTATTCACATTTGACTTCTCCGCTCTGTATTATACATTACTTTGGTGTCCACTTTTTTCATATTACCTCGGGTGGCTATCAAATAAAGTAATAGACATAATCACCGGATGAGTTTTATAATTTAACTCAGAAACAGTGGGGAATAAAGTTGAAGTTCGACAAAACTCCAATCCGAAGAAATCCGCACCTCTGAAATGGAAAGGCTGGTGGAGGTTAAAACATGCAAATAGCACACATAGACATTCAGAATTTTAGAAAACTCAAGTCCTGTCGCGTAGAGTTCTCTGATAAGGAAACTGTTTTTGTTGGTGCCAACAATAGCGGCAAAACATCCGCCATGGATGCCTTGGTGTTGTTTCTAAAAAAATCAAAGCGTAAGGATGTGTCCACTACTGACTTCACGCTTTCCAATTGGTCTGCCATCAACCAAATCGGGGCGGACTGGATTTCGAATACTGACAAAAACGCTCTGGATCTTGCCGGCTCGTTATGGGAACCTCTTGTGCCAACAATTGATATTTGGATTCAGGTGAAAGATAACGAAATCCATTATGTCTGCCACATCATACCAAAATTGGATTGGTCTGGCGGGTTATTGGGAGTTCGCCTCATCCTTGAACCAAAGAATATAGAGGATCTATACAAGGGATATAAAGCCGCATATGAGTCCGCAAAAAGCACAACGGATTCGCGTAAAACAGGCTCTGAAGAAGACAATAAATCTTTGCTTTCTTTGTGGCCACAATCTATGCGTTATTTTCTGGAAAAGGAAGGGATATTGCACAAATATTTTGTAGTTCATGCATATGTTCTTGACCCATCGAAATGTAATAATAATATACCTCAAAGTCTTCCATCGGGATCAGAGCCACTTGACGGTGATCCGCTCGATGGACTTTTCAAAATTGACATTATCAATGCTCAGCGTGGATTCTCGGATCCAAACACTGGCGAAGGTTCTACAAATAGACGGCTATCTTCACAACTTAGACAATACTATGAGAAACATTTAGATCCTGTTGAGCTGCCGGATACCAGCGATCTTGACGCATTGGAAGCTATCGAAACAGCCAGGACGGTATTTGATGCTAAACTGAAGATGAGTTTTAGTTCTGCCATCAGTGAACTTGAACCTCAAAGGTAAAGTAAATTCCATACCCCAGGGCAATGAAAATTCCATAGTGAAAGTCAGTATATATCAGGTAGTGATTTGATACAGATCCTGTAGGATTCCTCCTTGAATGAGACAAGGAGG
>JADLDG010000018.1 GCA_020846775.1 Nitrospirota bacterium | reverse complement strand
ATGCATACTGATCCTAAGAAGGGGGTAGTGGACGAGAATTGCAGGGTCCACGGGATATCCAACCTCTACATCTCGGGACCTTCGGTTTTTCCTACTGGCGGCTATGCGAACCCTGCCCTGACCACAGTTGCACTTGCAGTGAGATTGGCTGATTACCTGAAAAAAAAGTGTCATAACGAATCTTAGTTCTGTATAATAATAAAATAAGGATTAGGCTGATAAACAAATTCAGAAGGTTTAAAGATGGCCATTATAAGGAGAACTGCGAAGAAGATACCTGGTCTTGCATATATGTATAGTGCTGTATTGAGGCATTACACAGAATTCAGGATGAGGCGGCTCGGACCTGAGAGGGTTTTTAATGAAATATTCGTCACTAACAAATGGCGCGGCAACGAATCCATCTCCGGGCCTGGATCCAGTACCGATCAAACGAGAGTAATTATCAGAGAATTACCACTCCTTCTCAGGGACCTGGATGCACAAACACTCCTCGACATTCCGTGCGGCGATTTCAATTGGATGCGCAATGTCCCATTGGAGAATATAAGTTACATTGGGGCCGACATAGTCGAACAAATCATTAAGCAGAATAATGAGAAGTATGGTAATAAGAATATCTCGTTTCGAAAGCTGGACCTGATCAGAGATGAGTTGCCGAGAACAGACGTCATACTTTGCCGTGACGGTATCGTACACCTCTCGTTTGATGATGCATTCGAAGCCTTGCGCAATATCTGCCGTAGCAGATCGAAATATCTCGTCACAACAACGTTCACACAACGCAGCACCAATACCGATATAATAACCGGACAATGGCGCACACTAAACCTTCAAGTACGGCCTTTTGAACTATCAAGCCCGCTTAAGGTGATTAATGAGGAATGTACAGAATGGAATGGGGCCTTCCCGGACAAGTCACTTGGGTTGTGGAGGATCAGGGATATTGAGGACAGCCTGACCAAGAAAGATAAAGACCGCTTGAAACTTTCTCTCAATCCCTTGCCCGGTAAGCCTGGAAAATCAAGAGTTATAAACATCCACAAGAGTAGTTAATAAGAGTCTTGTCACTTTAATCCTGCAGTCCAGAGTTTCCATTATGTATTTAAGCTTGCTTAAACATTCAAAAAGTTAAATAATTTAAAGTTGTACTAATCGTACTGCGTTTTTTGAGGGGGGGGAGAAATGCCTCGCTGGGGTATGGTCATTGATTTGAGAAAATGCATTGGTTGTTCTACATGCAAAGAAGTTTGTGATCAGAGCCATGCAAAGCCGCCAGGCGTTTCCCGGATTGTGATTGATAAGGAAAAAGAAAGTGATAGTATCGGAGAAAGGTTTTTTATGACGATGGGCTGCATGCATTGTGAAAATCCGCCATGCAGGGATACATGCCCAACCGGAGCAACATATCAGCGCCCGGATGGAATCATAGAGATTAAGGAAGACATCTGTATCGGTTGTGGGACCTGCATCGTGTCATGTCCTTATCATGCGCGATCTATCTGCAGCGAGGATGTGATATTCAGAGAAGAGATTTCTATTCGTGAAGGATGCAAAAAATCCCGCGCTGATCGGATTGGGATATGTACAAAATGCAATTTTTGCAGTCAAATAATAGATGTCGGCCTGCAAAATGGACTTAAGCCGGGTGAGGATGCCGAAGCGACACCTTTATGCGTGCGTTTTTGCATTTCCGGTTCACTTGTTTTTGGAGACCTGGACGATAAAGAAAGCACTGTGTCAAAATTGATACGGGAAAATAGCATAACACGGCTTTTGGAAGAAGAGGGCACAGAGCCTAATATCTACTATATCCTGAAGTGATTATATGTGGAGTGATTAATGAAGAAGATTGAGATCTTCCCTGCTGAGCCGCAGGATGCCTGGGGATGGCAGATTGCTGCAAATTTCATTTTGGTTGGTGCAGGTACTGGATTCTATCTCTTTAATATTTTCATAATAGTCCTGGAGGACAGGACTATTGCCTTGTCAAGACATATCCCATACAGCCTGCTTGCGCCGGTACTTGCCGCTATGGGTTTTTTTGCCCTTACTATGAAACCTGGCCGCCCGTTAAGAAGTATTTATTTGTTTAGAAATCTCAGGCAGGCGTGGGTATCCAGGGAAACATTATTATGGGGTGTCTTCATACCTCTCGCAATTTTTGACTGGTATATGCCGGGTATGATACTTCGAATCCTCACGATTGTTGCAGCCTTCTCTCTGATGATCAGTCAGGGAGCTATCCTTTATCAGATTCGTGCTATCATGGGTTGGAATCTACTCGTCATGCCAATCTTCTTCATATCTTCCGGCCTTGCATCAGGAGGAGGTGTCTTTTTGTTAGTCAAAGGTATGACCAGGTCACCATTAATGTCAGGCCCCATGATTATAGCAATGATCGCTGTAATCGCAAACCTTGCTATGTGGCTGCTGTATCTCTGCAGGTTTCGCAGCGCTGTCTTTCGAAAGGCGCTATATAAACTCCGCCGGCCTCTGAATCTTTCTGTCACCATTGGAATTGGACACCTGCTCCCTGTATTTCTTCTTTGTTCTTTCATTGGTTGGAACTATTATGAACCGGAGAGTCTTTTTCTTGCTGAGATAGTATGCGGTGCTGCAGTCTTGGTTGGGATAATATTTCAGAAAATGGCCATTATCATAAGTGCGTCGAATATGAAGGCTGTAGTAATTGAGGCTTCAAAAAATTGAATTACATGCCGAAACTCTATGATGTATAGCTATTCCCGGAAAGATTCACGAATTATTCGTGCCGTCAAGGTGCGCTGGGTCCGGTTTTGGATGCGTTTTGCCGGGTTAGACAGGTTTGGGCGTTTCGCCTCATACCTGGCGACATGGTTTGCTCTGCCTCATAAGGCCAGCAAATATCTAACCTACCTGAATCCTATGGGATATGTCGCTCCGACAGCATCTATTCATCATGCAGATCTGCGGCTTGGCGCTAATATATTGATTGGAGACAGGGTCATTATTTATCAGGCGGAGAACGGAGGCCCGGTTGAAATGGGTGACCAGGTTCATATATTGAGGGATACTATTATCGAGACAGGATTTGGCGGCTCTCTTTCCATAGGCTCGGAATCTACGATTAATCCACGGTGCCAGCTGAACGCCTATGTTGCACCCATAACGATTGGGAGTGGTGTCCAACTTGCCCCTAATTGTGCCCTTTATTCCTATGACCATGGTTTTGCTCCCGGCGAAACGATCCGGGCTCAGCCATTAAAGTCAAGAGGGGGGATCACCATCGGCGATGAGGCATGGCTGGGGGTGGGAGTGATTGTGCTGAGCGGGGTGCATATAGGAAAAGGCGCTGTTGTAGGGGCCGGTTCAGTTGTAACCCAGGATATCCCTGATGAGGCAATTGCTGTGGGTAACCCAGCCAGGGTGATAAAAATGCGTGATGAATTGGTTCAAAAAATGAAAAAACAATGATCTCGGAGTGTTTAAACATGAAATACCCGGATATGAAAGAAAATCCATCCTCGTTGAGACTTTTATACAGGTTAATTGGGAAAAAAATAAATAAGAAAATTGGTCCGATCACTAATGTTCAAACAGAAAAACCGCACATCGCAATAACGTTTGACGATGGGCCTGATTCAGTAACGACACCAATATTGATAAAATTATTCAAACAGTACCGCGCCCATGCAACTTTTTTTATGGTTGGTCAGAAAGCCAGGAAAATTAAATCGTTAGTTAATGAAATGGCAGATGATGGCCATGAGATTGGAAACCATACAATGGATCATATCTCTATGACATCCATTGGCAGAAGAGGGCGCTGGAAACAGATACAGGATTGCAAAAAAGTCCTATCGCCCTATGGGAAAAGGTACTTCAGGCCTCCTCACGGAGAACATACGGCATGGACCAATATTGATGCCTTTTTGCAAGGTTATCAGGTAATAGGATGGGACCTGGATGTTGGAGACTGGTGTAATAGTGAATTTTCTTCCATGGCTGATGAGCTTCGGGAGAAAATAACGAAAGGATCAATTATTCTGTTTCACGATACCATTTATGATAAAGGGAATCCCAAGCATAAAATTATTAAAGAAAACGTAAACCTCAGTCGGGATGTTATGGTAGATTTAGTAAGACTTCTGCTTGAAGAATATAGCGGTCAATTTCAGTTTGTTACAATCGCTGAAATGTTGAAACATGGTAGAGCAAGGCGGGGGGAAATTCGTGTACCTAATGTGTATTCATCCGGTAGAAAGATGATATGAATAAGATATCACAAGCAATCTTTTCAATAGGATACTATATAAAATTAATAAAGCGTTTCTTGCAATGGACTCTTATTTATGAGCGCTAAAACGCCCAAGGTTAGTGTCTGCATCCCGACTTATAATCGTCCCGATCTTCTGAAGCTGGCAATGGAAAGCGTCCTTGAGCAGACCTTCAGAGATTATGAGCTCATCATCTCTGACAATGCCTCAGGTGACTCAACAGCAGCCGTTATAACTTCATTCAAGGATTGCAGGATTATTCATATCAGGAAGGAAAAGAATGTCGGATTAGTAGATAATTGGAATAGCTGTCTCGCTTCGGCAAAGGGTAAATACATTACAATTTTTCATGATGATGACCGCATGCTGCCGGAGAATTTAGCATTTAAAGTTGAAGCCCTTGACCGTAACGAGAGAGTGGGAATGGTTCACTCAAACTTTCACATAATAGATGAGAATGGATACATTACAAAAAAAAACGCCCACTTTATTGAATCTAATGATTTTGTGGAAACCGGTTTGTCCTTTCTGAGGAAGAGTCTTCTCGGCTATAATCCTGTCAATCCGCCGTCTGTGGTTATTCGGAAAGAATGCTTTGAAAAGCTTGGTGGTTTTAGTAAGCGAATCCATTTTACGACTGATTTGGAATACTGGATGAGGATTGCGATGCACTACGATGTTACTTATCTGGCCAGGCCTCTGATAGAGTATCGAATGTATCATAAAGATGGGTGGACAAGTTCAAAATACTTGACTTTGATAGATGGAGATACATTTAGTAATATAAATGGGCTTCTGGATGAATATACTACCAGAAAGATTATTTTAAATCAGACCAGGAATATATTAAATGACTGGAAGTATTTAAATGGATCGGTTCGCAACCGTATGATTGGGTCAGTAAATCGTGTGGTTGAAAAGCAATTTTTAGTGCATGGGGAAAAGGGTGAGGCAATAAAATCTGTTTTCCGGGTATGTAAGGCATTCCCGGATTTGTTGTATGATATATCAATGACCAGATTAATTGTAAAAACCTTGATGGGACTACAGATGACTGGGGTTTTGAAGCGATTACTCATGAACCCCCTGGATGACAACCATAAAAAAAAGATCAGTTAATGGGTGAATCATTAATTCAACAGGCGCGATCTAATCCTCGTGATGAACGCATCGCGAGCCTTCTATTTCGTGATTATGAAGTATCGAATGAACATGACGAAACCTATATACTTACATATCTTCAGTTAAAATGGCTCTATTCAAATAATAAGTGGAAATATTTGAATGAGATTGCAAATTTCTATTTGAATGCCGGGAAAAACAGAATTTCTTATATGTGTTTGATCTCCTCATTAGACCTCAATCCAATCCAGCCGGATATATTTAAGCTGGCGGAATCATTAAGGGAGCGTTCTGGCCCTAAAAAGGCAGATGGGTTGAAAGAAGATAAGCTTACAATTTCTGTGATTATGCCAACCTACAATCGAACTGCAGGGATAAGAGAGAGCATAAGGAGCGTATTAAATCAGAGTTTTAAGGACTTCGAGCTGATAATAGTGAACGATGGGGGAACGGACGAAGTGAAAACGGTTATTGATTCATTTTGTTCTGAAAAGATCAAATATTACAAGCTTGACCACAATAAGGGGTTGGCTGGTGCATTGAATGAAGGAATTATGAGGGCAGAGGGTAAATATATAGCGTACCTGGATGATGATGATATTTATTATCCGGAACATCTTGGAACCTTGTTGGATTTTATAGGGAAACGGCCTGACTGCGACGTAGTATACTCGAATGCGTGGTGGTGTTTCGGGGAGGTCAAGGACGATGTATTTGTGGAAAAAACGAGAAAGTTATTGGGTAGAAGACCGAACAGGTTTGACAGGGACCTGTTATTGTCGAACAATTATATTTCGACTCTTAATATATTGCACCGGAAGACATGTTTCGGTATTTCAGGACTCTTTAATGAAGACCTGGAAAAGGTTATGGATTGGGAATTGTGGCTTCGGTTTTCACTTAAGCATAATTTTTATCAGCACAAAGGCATTACGGGAGAATACAGATTTAAAGGAAATAATATGTCCACCGTTGATGAATTGTCTATGACGTTTTTATGGAAGATGATTCGCAGGTATTATGAGACTATTAATGGAAAGGTAGTGTTTCTGCAGCATTATCAAAGAAATAATCAAAAAGAAAAGGCAGCCGCTATTTATGACGATATGCTTTCGCATTATGACCGCTATGCACTTGCCGCTAAGAAAGAATTGTTTGATATTTCGAAAGAGTTTCCGTATTGGAAAAACAGGAATCTCTTTGTAAATTTACCTCTGGATTATTTCAATTATAAGGCGAGGCGCTTGTTAAGATTAATCTCACTTAAGTTCAGGAAGGAAGATTTATATTGCTAAGGTATTGAGGAAGTAACTTTCAATTGTGTGATTAAAAAACAAGTTATGGAAAAGAAAGGTGTAGCAGAGGAAGTGGAAAAAGGAATTGAAGGGCAGTCTGTTGGCAAAGAGAAAAATAAATTGGCGTCGCTGGCAAGGGTAATTGCTTTGTATCTTCCTCAGTTCCACCCGATCCCGGAGAACGATGAGTGGTGGGGTAAGGGGTTTACTGAATGGACTAATACGGCAAAGGCCAAGCCGATGTTCCATGGCCATTACCAGCCCCATACTCCTGCCGATCTCGGTTTTTACGATTTACGTCTCCCTGAGACAAGAATTGCGCAAGCGGAGATGGCCAGGGAATACGGAATAGAGGCGTTCTGTTATTATCATTATTGGTTTGCCGGGAAGAGGGTATTGGAAAGACCATTTGCCGAGGTGCTCGAATCTGGTGAGCCTGATTTCCCATTCTGCCTCTGTTGGGCTAATCAGACATGGACAGGAATTTGGCACGGTACACCAAACAGGGTTCTTATAGAACAGACCTATCCCGGATATGATGATTACAGAAATCATTTTGATCTCTTATTACGGGCATTTACCGATAGACGCTATGTTACCGTTGATGGCAAACCACTCTTCTTGATTTATGAGCCACTTGATATACCCGAGGTTAAGAAGATGACAGAACTGTGGCGGAAATGGGCGGAAGAGTCAGGGTTAAAGGGTTTGTACCTCGTAGGCTATTCATGGGGCCGCTCTTTTGCAGCTCAGGAATACGGATTCGATGGTACCTTGATGGAGCGCTTTCATTTTAGGAAAAGAAAGTTTTTCAGGAGAAGACCCATTACAATGCTGATGAGAAAAATTGGACTTAAAATGGGCAAACCAATCGTCTACTCTTATAAAAAAATTCTTCCTGAATTACTGGAAAACAAGATTTTCAATGAGAGAGAATATCCGTGCGTCATTCCGAACTGGGATAACACCCCGAGAAGCGGAAAAAATGGTCTGGTTCTCCATGGATCTACTCCGGAATTATTCAGGATTCATTTTAGAAATGCCTTGAAGATTATTCAGAATTTTCCACCTGAACATAAGATAATCTTTGTGAAATCCTGGAATGAATGGGCTGAAGGCAATCATTTAGAGCCTGATCTTAAATTTGGAAGAGGATATTTACAGGTTCTCAAGGAAGAGATAGAAAACTCAGGTATATGAACAAAAGGACGCTCTTATTAATAGTCTTCAGCATTGTAGTTTTTATTGCTTTCTATTCCCCATTGAGGGAACTCTGGGTTCTGTCATCTGATGATGAGTTATATTCGCACATCTTTCTGATTCCAATCATAAGTGCCTACTTCATTTATTTGAAGAGGAGGGAACTATTTCAAAATGTATCATATTCTTTCAGCGCAGGGTTAGGTGTACTAATTACCGGAAGTCTGTTTTATATGACTGGATTGAGTCAGGGATTCAGGCTTACGCAGAATGATTATCTCTCTCTTATGACTTTTTCCGCCGTTTTAACATGGACAGGTGGTTTTATCCTGCTATATGGCATAGAGTCTGTTAAGACTAATTTATTTCCCTTTTTGTTCCTTTTTTTTATGGTCCCCATACCAGGTTTGATCGTCGAAAGAGTTATCCATTTTTTACAAATTGCTTCTACAGAGGTTTCCTATGGATTGTTTAATCTGACAGGTATACCAATATTACGAGACGGTTTTATTTTCCATCTGCCTGGTCTCAGCATTGAGGTCGCAGAGCAGTGCAGCGGCATACGCTCAAGTATTGCATTGTTAATTACCAGTATTATGGCCGGGCAACTCTTCCTGAAGAGCGCAGGGAGAAGAATTGTTCTGGCCCTGGTTATTATCCCTATCACAATCCTGAAGAATGGACTGAGGATCGTAACCCTTTCTCTGTTGGGGGTTTATGTGGACCAGGATATACTCTCAAGTTCATTACATAGAAAAGGCGGGATACCGTTCTTCTTTTTATCTTTGATATTTTTAGGCGCAATACTCTGGCTGCTTAAGAGACCTGAAAGGAAGACCATGAATGTTTGATATGTGTACCACTTAATTACTCTGCAAGAAGGCAGGGTTTAATTGGATAAATTTATTTTTGGTTGAAATCTCTCCCTTCCTTAGCCACACATCAATTACCCTCGTTACTGTCTCTCGTGTTAATCCTGTCATGTTTGCAATACTCTGATGTGTTAATCTTATGTTTAATATTGTTTCTTCCCGTGCATTTTTTTCGTACCGTTTCGCCAGCATAATTAGTAATGTCTTTATTCTGTGCGGGGCATGATTAGAATTTAACATCTGTATAAGCTCCCATGACTGACATAGCCTGGATGATAATATGTTTATCAGTCTTTCTAAGATGTCATTATTATTTAACATGATTGAATAGAGTTCATTCATTGAGATAACGGCACAAAGGGTATCTTTTGTAGCTGCTATTAAAGAAGGATTATTCCCTCTGCCACCCCAAGACGTTTCTCCAAAGATTTCACCAGACTGATGGATAAACAGGATTACCTCCTTTCCGTCTTCTGTTGACTGGGAAACCTTCACCTCTCCGTCAAAAATAATATAGATGTTATTATTAGTATCCCCTTTAAAAAGGATTGTGTCATTCTTTTTATATTGCTTTACAAAAATCTTATCTCCTACATGAAGCAAATCTTCAGTACTTAATGAAGAAAAAAGTTCCATTCGCTTTAAATGTTCTATTTTACTTGCCGTGTCCATTGCTTTTCCCAATTGAATAATCGCTATTGTGACCTTATCTTATTTCATTTGACAACAAGGCAAAAAAAGATGATAAAGTTTTACGACTTGTCAGCCAGATTAGTGGTGCAAACAATATAGTCATATTTAAAACTGCTGAACCAGGGCCACCTGGGAGGCTGTTATTTCCGCCCGTGCCTTTAATGTGACCACATCCTCCTCCTTTAGTTGCATTTACTTCGCTGTTTCCACCTGTAGTGACGGATGTATTTTCAGATACCCTGAGCAAGAATTTTTTCTGAGAATTTGGAGTATTATTATATGAATATTCTGAGGATGTCCTGATCCCGATCTCTTTATTGTTATCCTGATCAATGAGTGTAACATTCAGATTATCCGGTGCAGTAATCCCCCACTTGATTTTTATGGTGTTGCCGTCTCCAGGCGAGTTGACTTCAATGATCCATTCCTTTGGCAATGCGTTGGAGCGAATGTCTCTCCAAAGCTTCTGTTTTTCAATAGCGTATTCAGGATGGGGAATGTAGGCTTGTACCGGACCTCCTAAAAAAGCAACTGTGTCAAACTTATTGTCATATGCGTCTGTGGCTGTCTGATCAGCCCCAACTGTAAGCCTGTTTGTGGCTAAACCACTGTCGGAGTCAGGGTCCGGTGTGGAGACGTCGAAGGTTAGTTGCCAGGCTGCAGAACCTGTGATGGCGCTTCCTAATATTAGCAGGGTTGTCAGGATGGTAATGCTGAGAATCTTGTACATTTTTGCGTTGCCTCCGATTAGTTCCGCCTCACGCCGAGGAGGTAGTTATGGTTTATATATAATAATTTCAAATTGTGCATCCTGTAATACAGCAACCCAATATCCCTGCCACATTTTGAGTGTCGCATCAGTATAAACACTGAAGTCATATGTGCTGCCATTATGCTTATAGACTGCGTTACCGACCCACCCAGCTATGACCGCATCTTCATAATTTTTTAAATCTCCGGTCTCTGTGTTGCGAATATAGGTGTTTCGCAGTGCTACTTCTGCTGGATAAGGATTTCCTATCATGCTCCAGCCAGGCTGCAGAGAAATAGCCCTGCTTGGGTCACTGACCACTGTTCCTGTGATATTGAGCATGGCATTATCTCTGTTTGACTTGAGGAAATAGCCGTACCCGGGGACTATATTGGTCTCTGCCACAAACTCGCCGTCGTCTCTCCCCATGCCGTTAGAGTTCCACCAGTAGAGTTCCACCGGAGTGCCCAATGCCCCTCCGAGCAGTGTCTGGACATTGGATGTAGCAGGAACTATCGGGATTGATATCATTGTATAGCCTCGTCTTACAGCGGTTACAGGTATTGGCGGCAGGGCATTGCCATTTACCACAGTTGAGATAGCT
>JADLDG010000017.1 GCA_020846775.1 Nitrospirota bacterium | reverse complement strand
CTTTTTCAAAGGGGGAAATTAGTTCTTCTGCTTTTTCAAAGGGGGAAATTAGTTCTTCTGCTTTTTCAAAGGAGGAGATTAGTTTTTCTGCTTTTTCAAAGGAGGAAATTAGTTCCCCCCCTTTAGAAAAGGGGGGACAGGAGGGATTTGAACGGGGCTTTTCAGATGAACCTTCAGATTTGTCAACGCAGAAATCCCTGCTGCCGATGGAGAGACGTACTACCCCGGGTAAAAAAAGCGTTGAAGATGTATCAGCATTTCTCGGCGTTAGGCCTGAGCAGCTTGTTAAGACACTGATTGTAAAGGGTGATGAAAAAGTAGTTGCCGTGCTTGTAAGGGGTGATCATGAGTTAAACGGAATCAAGTTATCCAGATTCCTTGGTGTTACAGATGTACAATTGCTGGCCCCTTCAGAAGTAGAAGAAGTTACCGGCTCTCCTTCAGGCTTCTCAGGGCCTGTCGGTCTGAAAGGTATACCTGTTATTGCTGACATAGCAGTAAAGGGAATGATTAATTTCATAGTGGGTGGAAATGAGAAGGATCTTCATCTGATTAATGTGAATCTATCACGGGACTTTACACCTGATCACTTTGTTGATGTACGGAATGCAGCTGAAGGCGATGGCTGCCCGAGATGTGATGCCGGCCGGTTAGTTATTGTCAGGGGAATAGAGGTAGGACATACGTTCAAGCTTGGCACAAAATATAGTGAGGCTATGGGTGCAACTTACCTTGATGCCAATGGTAGTCCGCAGTCTATAATCATGGGATGCTATGGGATTGGAATAGGAAGGACCATGGCAGCTGCAATAGAACAGAACCATGACAAGGATGGCATAATATGGCCTCCGTCTATTGCACCATTCAGCATCATCATCTTGCCGCTTAATGTAGGTTCAGAGAAGGTATTTTCTGTGGCAAGGGCAATATATGATCAACTTACAGGCCAAGGCAGGGATGTCCTTCTCGATGACAGGGATGAGCGGGCTGGTGTAAAGTTCAAGGATGCTGATCTGTCTGGAATACCCTGTCAGATAGTCGTCGGAGACAAGGGTGTAAATCGCGGGGTTGTTGAGATAAAGGACAGGGGCACTAAAGAGGTTAAAGAGGTTGCAATTGAAGACCTGTTAAATCTGAAAACTCAAATTTGATGAACTCGCTTAAGTATCACTTCAGCATCTGATGAAATCATTGTAAACTTCAACAATGCAACATCCCGGAATAAGCGCAGTAAAGATTTAAACAATATCTATCCTGCCGTATTTCAAGTCAGACTGTAATGTCGCCGATATTTGATCCAGCCGATTACAGTTTATTCATGTCTCTTTCCTTATCCTCCCACAAGGCAAGGGAGTAAAGAATCAAGCGGCGCCCCTCCCTTGCAGGGAGGGGGTGGGAGTGAAAAGAGATTCCTGATTTTACGGACAAATCCCTTCTGGAAGAGGATAACCCTGGAGAAATAATATCGAAACAAATCCTGGGACCGCATACCATTCCTCAGTTGATATATTGTGACATCAAATATATAACTGCTGACGAACTGACCGGTATAGTAAGGTTGTCATTTATCTTACCAGGAATGAGTTCAACGACCATTCCTGTCACTGCACCGGCAATGATAGCAATAAAAGAAAGATCCGCCCAGAGGTTATGCAGCAGAATACCTGCAATTACAGAAACTGTTAAAAACGCAAGGCTTCCCTCTATGCTCTTCTTTCCGATTCTAAACTTCCCGAAATTACTGCCAATTATATAAGCAGCCGGGTCGCCGACTGCCAGAACTGTCATTGAAAATAGTGCGGTCTCCTTTGGAAACAGCAGCAGGGCGATCAATGCCCCAAGCAGGTAATAGAGGCTGCCGGTGGGATTATGCCTCTCTTCGCTTCGCATAAGGGCGCCAAAGTAGTGGATAAAAATGCGGTTCATACGCGGCAGATATAACCTTGCAGTCTCAATTATTATGGCTGAAAATAACAGGATTAATGTCAGGTATACATCTGCAGGTTTATCTAGAAATGAGATTATAAAGACAAGAGCGAGACCTGACAGTGAATGATAAAGTTGTCTTAAACCGGATATCCTTGGCATGATGGTGTTTTTGCAAGACCTGACCCCAACTTCCTCTGCCTACTTTAAATTAGTTCTAAGGAATTGACAAGATATTATTGATGTTGATATATTGAGTTTCTTGCAAAAAGTCTGAAAAAACGATTGTTTGTCATTCCCACGGAAGTGGGAATCCAGTGTTTTCAATGTGTACAAGTGTTCTGGATTCCCGTTTTCACGGGAATGACGACTTTAGGGGGTAACGAATGCTCAAATCGTCTGAAAAAATCTGGATGGATGGCAGGTTAGTGAACTGGGAAGATGCTAACGTCCATGTCTTAACCCATACACTGCATTACGGAGTTGGCGCTTTCGAGGGTATAAGATGCTATAAGACAGAGGATGGCCCGGCAATTTTCCGCCTCGATGAACACGTTGACAGGCTCTTCGAATCTGCCCATATCCTGCAGATAGATATACCATATAGCAGAGATCAGATCAGGGATGCGATAAAGGATACGGTCAGGATAAACAGGCTTGAGTCATGTTATATAAGACCAATAGTCTTCATAGGATATGGTTCAATGGGTCTTTTTGTAGAGGATAATCCAATAAGCGTTGCCATAGCTGTATGGGACTGGGGGGCATATCTCGGTGATGAAGGGCTTGAGAAGGGAATCAGCGCCAAGATATCCTCTTTCACGAGGCATCATGTCAATATCTCTATGACCAGGGCCAAGGTTCCCGGTTATTATGTAAATTCCATCCTTGCAAAAAAAGAGGTAAAGGCCGCAGGCTATGATGAAGCGATATTGTTGGACCCGGATGGTTATGTTGCAGAGGGGAGCGGTGAGAATATTTTTATTGCGCGAAAGGGCATTATAAAGACCACGCCGCTGACTTCAATACTTGCAGGTATTACAAGGGAGTCCATAATAAAGGTCGCCAGGGATATGGGTATTACCGTTGTTGAGGAAAGGTTCTCAAGGGATGACCTCTACATAGCTGATGAGGCATTCGTGACAGGGACCGCGGCCGAACTTACCCCGCTTCGTGAGGTTGACAATAGGGCTATTGGCAGTGGAAAGCCTGGTCCTATTACAAAGAAACTCCAGGACGCCTTCTTTGCCATTGTTCAGGGCAGGGACAGTCGTTACAAAGAATGGCTGACACATGTATAGAGGATAAGGTAATTATTCTACACAGTTTACGTTCCTTGCAGTTTGATTTCTGCGGTGTTAGACTGAATTAACCCGTAGGAGTCTTCCATGAAAGAGGCTTTCCTTTACGAAAAACTCGAAAATAAGAAGGTATTGTGCAATCTGTGTGCGCACAGGTGCCGCATTTCTGAAGGTAAGACAGCTATATGCGGTGTCAGAAAAAATATCGAAGGTGAGCTTTATACCCTTGTGTATGATAAGCTCATATCTGCCCACACTGATCCCATTGAGAAGAAGCCGCTATTCCACTTTCTGCCAGGTTCTACATCTTTTTCCATTTCCACAGTCGGGTGTAATTTCAAATGCCTTCACTGTCAAAATCATGATATATCCCAGATGCCAAAGGATGAACATGTTATAAGGGGAAGCGATATACCTCCGGCAGATATAGTTGAGACTGCAGAGAGATACGGCTGCGAGAGCATATCATACACCTATACGGAGCCAACCATATTTTTTGAATTAGCATATGATACCGCTAAACTTGCAAGAAGAAAAGGGATTAGAAATGTCTTTGTGACAAACGGATACATGACTGATGAGGCTCTTGAGATGATATCCCCTTATCTTGATGCCGCT
This sequence comes from Nitrospirota bacterium, assembly GCA_020846775.1. Taxonomy (NCBI): domain Bacteria; kingdom Pseudomonadati; phylum Nitrospirota; species Nitrospirota bacterium. Next base: position 19,754 of record JADLDG010000017.1, on the reverse strand, counting down.
AATGTAGACCTTAAATTCTTTAATGAAAAGCTGCACAAGAGGGTCTGCGGTGCCTCACGCGATCCGGTCCTTAAAAGCATCAAGAGGATGAAAGAACTCGGAATATGGGTTGAGGTAACAACGCTTGTAATCCCTACCAAAAATGACTCTGACGAAGAATTACAACAGATAGCAGAGTTTATAAAGGGCGTTGGCCCTGAAATCCCCTGGCATGTAAGCGCATTCCATCCAACATATAAGATGCTCGATTTACCCAGCACCCCGTCTTCCACCCTCATCAGGGCAAGAGAGATCGGGCTTAATGCCGGTCTAAGATATGTGTATACAGGCAACATCCCGGGTGATGAGGGGGAGCACACGCTATGTTATAATTGCAAGGCAGTACTTATCCACCGTTATGGTTTCGAGCTTGTGGAAAATCACATTGTCAACTCCCGATGCCCATTTTGCGGGGCCATGATAGATGGCATTGAAATGAACCGGACGGTGCATGAAGACATACGAAACATTTGAACACAGGGCGGATATCGGCATAAGGGGTTATGGGAAAAGGGTGGAAGATTCGTTTGAAAACGGGGCCAGGGCAATGTTTTCAGTAATGGCTGATATTGATGCGGTCAGGGCAAAGGACCGGAAGGAACTAATTTGTGAGGCATTTGATGTGGAGTATCTTTTTGTAGAATGGTTAAATAACCTGCTCTCTTTATCTCACCTGAACGGCATGGTCTTCAGTAGTTTTAAAGTGGAGATAACCGGCAATAAGCTTAAAGGTTCAGCCTGGGGTGAGCATATAGATACAGGAAGGCATAAGCTGATGACAGAGGTGAAGGCCGCGACATACAGCATGCTGAAGGTTAGTAAAGAAGATGAAGTCTATGTTGCCCAATGTGTGGTAGATGTGTAAGGGATTAAATGGATATTAAATCATTGAACAGAATAACTGATTATATCTGGGAGATGCCTGCTGAAGGAGATATGCGTGTTCCCGGAAGGATATTTGCCAGCGATGCCCTTGTAGAGGAGCTTGATGACAATGTTGTAAAACAAATCAGGAATGTGGCCTGTCTTCCGGGAATACAGAAGGCATCTATAGCAATGCCTGATGCCCACTGGGGATATGGCTTTCCCATTGGCGGAGTGGGTGCATTTGACCCGCTGGAGGGTGGTATAATCTCGATGGGGGGTATTGGATTTGATATCTCCTGCGGTGTAAGGACCATGCGCACGGGAATGATGCGTGAGGATGTCGAGCCCTACCTGGAAAGGCTATGCGACAGGTTATTTGCAGTGGTACCTGCCGGCCTCGGGTCTGAGGGTAAGATCAGGCTGAATGAACAGCAGATAAATGATGTACTCATGGGCGGGGCCCGGTGGGCTGTCTCCAGGGGATATGGCCGGAAAGACGATCTGAAGTACATTGAGGAAGGTGGTGTAATGGATGGCGCTGACCCGTCCAATGTCTCTCCTACAGCAAAACAGAGACAGTTCAGGGAGGTGGGGACACTCGGCTCAGGCAATCATTATCTGGAAATTCAGTATGTTGCAGAGATATACGACGAGCATATTGCCGCCGTGTTTGGATTGTATAAGGATGACGTTGTTGTATCCGTGCACTGCGGTTCAAGGGCCCTTGGCCACCAGATCGGCACCGACTATCTCAGGACACTTGCGGAGGCGTCACGAAAATATAACATAGCTATCAGCGAGAGGGAACTGGTCTGTGCACCTATTGATTCTCCTGAAGGGCGCAAATACTTTTCTGCAGTATGTGCAGGCATTAACTGTGCCCTTGCTAACAGACAGGTTATTTCTCACCTTGTCCGTGAGGCATTCTCAGATGTTATACCCAGGGCTGAGATTTCTTTACTCTATGATGTAAGCCACAATACATGTAAGATTGAAGAGCACATCGTTGGCAATAAGACCAAACGCCTCTTTATACATAGAAAGGGCTCAACAAGGGCATTAGGCCCGGGCAGAAAAGAGATCCCTGAGGAATACAGGTCAGTTGGACAGCCTGTGCTGATAGGGGGTACCATGGGGACATGCTCTTATATACTGGCCGGTACAGAGACAGGGATGCAGCATGCATTTGGTTCAGCCTGTCATGGGGCTGGAAGGGCGCTCAGCCGGACACAGGCAAAGAAAAAATGGAGGGGAGATGCCCTTCTGAGAGACCTGGCAGGCAAGGGGATAATAGTAAGGGCGCACTCCTATTCCGGCGCTGCAGAAGAGGCCCCCGGGGCCTATAAAGACGTTACTGCAGTCGTTGAAGCCACTCACATGGCTGGTCTTGCAAAGAAGGTGGCAATGGTCAGGCCGATGGCCTGCATTAAAGGATAACAATTCCTAAATCCCGACGGTGGGCTTCCCGGGGTCTCCTTTTATACGTATGGTATAGTATCCTTCACGGTCCCTGGTCTGGGAGATAAAAGAGAGGATGCCCTGATATTGCGCCTTCATTTTCTCACCGACTGAGAAGCGTACAGCAAGGTCAAGATTACCATTTTCACTGCCTGAGGCAAGTTTAATGTTACCTGTTATTGATCCTTTGATGTCGCTGTTCTTGAAACGGATATCTTTCAGAGAAAGGGCATTGTCTTTGATATCAACAGTCCCGTTCAATTCTTCAATAGGAATTTCAGGAAGGGTAAACCCCATAACCTTGAGATTGCCGAACTTTCCGTCCCTTATCAGGATCCTTACCTGTCCCTCCGGCTGGTTTGCTGCCAGTCTGAGTACCATGTCACCGCTGATCTTTCCTGCAATTGTCGCAGGAACTGATTTAAGTCTATCCACACGGGACAAATCAATATTTGCCCAGTTGGCCTTAATTAACCTGTTGTTGCTCCGCAAGGTCATGGTCCCCTTGACAGTCCCGCCATACAGGGCAGCAGAGACGTTGGATATAGGGCTGAAAGACGTAACACTCCCTAATGGTATATCTATCCCGATATTGTCAATACGTGCGATGAGTGGTTTATCTGCAGCCCCCCTGTTCCTCAGTTCCATTCCTGTGAACTTAAGGCCTACAGGAAAGAGCCATTTGTCACCCGATGTCTTTATCTCTGTAGCTGTGCCCAGTTCGATTTCATAGATGATACGTTTTTTGATTGCTTCCCTTGGGAATAGTATGATGAAGAAGAGTACAAATGCTGCCAGGCAAAAGAGGGTATAACCGATAATTGCCTTGACGTTTTTTCTAAAAAACAGCCCTGTACTATTCACTATTTTCAAGCGTCTCTCCTGCTATTTAACCTTTTCAAAAAAAGAAACGACTATAGATGCATCCATCATCCCGGGGTCATCAAACCTGCTCTTCAATTGCATTGTCCTGATCTTCAACGGATAGGCAGAGCCTTCAATCAGGTGTAAATATGTTGTAATCTGCTCCAGTACAACCTTTTCAATCTTAACCTCAATTGACGACTCCCGGAAGTTTTCACCAAGCGGGGTTACCCGTGGTTTCATAGAGACTACCTTGTCCCTTATGCGTGCCTGAGTAGATACATTTTCCATGAAGGTCAGGGGTGTGAAGCCTTCTTTAGTCCTTGATGCACCTTTTTCCAGTTCCGTATATTCCTTTTTCAGTAAAGTATATTCTTCTTTCAACTGCAGCATATTCTTATATTGTTCTTCCTTTTGCTCTGTCATCCTGAGAAGGGTAGTATAACGGTCTGTCAAAGGCCCGATGACAACTGCATAAGCGATTATCGCAATTGCCCCGATCGAGCCAAAGATTATAATGGCCCTTTCCCTTGGGTTTAAACGCGAATTTATCTTATTAATATACTGGACTATTTTTGTCATAATTTTACATATCTATTATTATTCTGAACTTAACCTTTTTTTGATCTGCCGACAGTTTTGCGTCGGATACGTCCACTTTTTTGAAAAAGCCCACTGATTCAAATTCCTTTTTTATCTTTTCAACAGACTCAAAGCTGTCAGTCTCTCCCTGAACCCTTAGCTTACTCTTGTCAATCATAATATCATCAACATCAACCTGCATTTCTTTAGGGATCTTTTCTGATATAACATTCAGGATATCAAGCGAGGTAACTTCACCTTTAGTCCCGCCTCCAAGGGCTTCAACCTTCTTTCTCATTTCCTCGACGGAACTCTTGAATTGCTGATTCTCATCCACGATGTTTTTGGTCTCCGGAAATGTCTCCATGAAGACCTTGCGCATTTCCTTCTTAATTGCATTATATCTTTCTTCCCGGTAATGGACGTTATAATAGAAATCTGCGAAACCGAGGATCGAAACGGTGATAATGGCTGCAATAATATATATAGTTCTTCTTATGTTTACATTGCTTTCTTTCCTGCTGATCTGTTCACCCTTTTTGAAATTAATGCCGGTACTTTGTTTCCTGCGGGTACCGCACAACGCCAGTCCAATGCCTGTAGAAAGGGTATGTCCTGCATCTGCCTGTATCTGCAATTTCTGCAAAAACTCGCCAGGTATGCTGAATTTATCAACGTCCATATGCAGTTCCATAGAAAGAAACTTTTCCAGATTGCGAAGCCTTGCCCCTCCCCCTGAAATGTAGAGCTTTGACACCTCATCATTGTTTTGGCTCTCATACGCATGTATGCTTTGCATAAGTTCGGTTACAAGGGGCGAAAGCCCCTTCTTTACTGCAGAGGATATAATTTCTTCTGTATTCTGATGCGAACCGTTGTTTCCGGTATCTTCATCGGGAAATGCCGGCTCCCTTTCATCCGGCATGTCATCCATAACAGGTTTCGGGATCTCCTGATCCGTCATCGTTTGAGATCCTTTATCGGGGGCAGCATTTAATTCTGTCCCCACTATGACCCGCGACAGGGTAATCTCAGACGACAGTTTTCTTTCCTCCGCCTCTTCCATACTACCGCCGCATGCATCCTTGATTGCGGCCGTGGCGCTATCTCCTCCACGTGTGAACGTCCTTACAGAGACAGGTTTGCCTTTTGCGACTATACAAAGATTGCTCCGTTCTGCCCCGATATCAAGTAGTGCAACCGTATCCTCTGTCTTGTTCCACTGCATAAAGGCATGATAGAAGGCGAGAGATTCGAGCTCAATAATCTTTGAGTCAACGGATGCCTCTTTCAGCATATCTATATGATGCTGCAGTGTCTGTTTTTTGATCAGGGCGACGCACACGGATGAACCGCCGCCGGATGGTTTTGCTCCATTCCCTTTTGACAGGATGACCTGGTCTATGACCATATCCTCAAGGTGGAAAGGTATGAGGTTCTCAACTTCATTCGGCACAACCCTGCTGATCTTTGATTCATCAGAGAATGGGATCTGCAGGTAATGGACGGATACGTTGGTGCCTGCTACAGAGCTTACTACGATATCCGGCTTGAGGTGTGCCTCCTGGAAGATTGACCTGATTAGACCCTGGACGTCACCGTTGATCCGGGGTTTTTCAATATACCTGACCGGCTCAATCTTGCCGAATCCCTCTTTGACCAGTACGGCCTTTATTGAATGACTTCCTATGTCTAAGCCTAATATTTTACGGGACATATTTAAAAAAAAGGGTTCAGAGGAATCTCCTCTGAACTGGTATTATACTTATCAATATTAACGTCAAAACGGCTATAACAATCTTTGCACTTAGTGATGTCTTAAGCAAAGCCCAACTTATCATTATAACAGGAATTAAAAATAACTTCACTATCACTTTTAATCCCGGGTTCTCAGATATTATCTGTGCTATCGGCGGACTGATGCTGTAATATAAAGACACGACCCATCTGCCCGATGGATATGCAAGCAGGTATGAATCGCGGAATTCTCTCAGTATACTGACGTATGGGTGCAGGGGGGAGCCAAATGCAGCGGTTGCTATAAAGCACCTTGAGTCACTTTTCTTTGCAGCAAGGTATGTTACCGCACAGCCCCTTGGTGTCCCGGGAGCCATGGCCGCCGGACTTGCGGCATACAAGATAGAGGCTGCTGTATAAGTCAGGAAAGATGCAGAAATGGTACTACCGGCTGATGTACCGGTTAATACGGCAAGTCCATTCCCGTTCATATTAATATTCTGAGAATTGTCTGACCACAAAATTCCATTATTAAGTACCTGCCTGTTGCTGTCGTCCTTCATTGTAACGTAATACTGCTGTTTGGTGATTATCCTGTCATCTCCCGACACGAGTGATGTTGTTTTAGGTTTTATATCAATTGAAGATACGACTCCGGAGTAGGCAGGGCTAAAGAATGTTGATAGGTTAAAACTCCCTGTAGTGGTATCAGAATAATTGACTGGAATGACCACAACCCTTCTGTATGGTCCGCTGGCGCCAAAACCGGAGATAATGACAGAACCGTCATTATCCGCATTAGTCAGTAGTTCAGTCACATCATAGCCGCCGGAAGTTTTTATCCCTATTACCATGACACTGATATTACCTCCCCCGTCAAAGTCTATATAAAGATTTCCTGTTATTTGAGGTGCGGAAAACGAGTAGTATTTTGCTGACAGAGGAGATAAGGAGACATTGGCATATGCAGCTGATGAATTGAAATCAGTGTTAATAGCCGTGTACGATACTTCTATCGGACCTGAGAGTGAGTTGCCGCTTACAGACTGCCATGTCTTATACCATAAGGCATCGTCATAGGTCATAGTTACATTTGCAACCCTGAGCTCCCTGAGTTCGTCCTCAAGTGCGGGCCCTCTGTCTGTCAGCGCCTCAATCACTGCAGATAAGGCTGACACATTGGGTGTCCCAGCCTTTATCTTTTTCCAGACATCATATACAAACTCAGAGCCGTATTTGTCCGTCATATGTTTTATCCAGATGGCCGTGCCATAAGGGAAAATATCGGTATTACTGGTGCAGTTGTAAGTGTTCAGTGGTATTTCGGGATGTTGAAACCAATAGCCTATATAATTAATATAGTCATTGACTTCAGGATATACATAGTCTTCCATCCATGTGGAAGATGCCTCCATCCACCAGCCATTGGTACAGGTATCATCTGTTACCTGAAACTGTATGGTGTGAAAGAATTCATGTGCAGCCACTACCTTCATAGCGCCGATTACATCACCCTCAGGGTCTGTATTTGGCGGAAAGAATAGGGAAAAATCGTTTTCAAAGAGCATATAGACCATTGATGAAGTGTCATTTGCATCAATTATAGTGTACCCATATGCATCAAGATCTGCCAAATATACATCAAGCAGGCAGTCACCTCCTTCTGTTCCATCTGACGGCGGGGCGTCATAACCCATTTCCTCTATTTCAGTTTTCCATACATCATCGAGGATCGTCGCAAACCTCTCGACATAATCAGGTACCCCATTTCCATTAATGTCGTCAGCAGGGACTGCATCACCATGTGTATTATCAGTTGTAAAGTGTATCCTGAAGTGGCCCTGAGGACTTGCATAACTCTGAAGCGTTATTCCGCTGCCGTATTGTTCGGCAATGGTAGCGGCCCTGCCCCTTGACAATATCTTCTCGTTTTCAGGGGTAAGCAGATGTTTGTTTAACCTGGCTTCCATAAGCACCATTGTACCTGACTTAATGATACCCTTTGACCTGTACTGGAGAGGCAGTGATTCATTCCTCAACACAGCAGTAACCTTATAATTCAGCGCCTCACTGTGAGTTATCTCACCATTCCTGTATGCCCTGTCTATAAGATCAATGCTGTTAAATTGTCTTTCCGCGGCATGGACAGGGGAGAGAAACAATAGTGTCAGGATGACAATCAGCAGATGAGAAAATATGTTCTTCGTTAATATATTTTGCATTCGAAAATCCCCTGTGAGCCGCGACTCACTCAATCAACCAGTATTATCCCTGACCTCATGTTTCGTATAACGGTCTTTCCCTCTGTTATCTCGACAACAGGTTTCTCCCTTGACCCTTCTGCCTGAAGCAGGTAATGTCCCACGGGAACCTCAAAAATAAAGTGACCTTCCTGATTACTTTTTGTTTCTATAATGATACCATCATTTTCCAGCCACACACGTTTTTCCCTCCCGAAGCCGTTAATTCCACTTTGGTGTTGTATCTTACCGCCGCTTATTGGCTGATATATAACCCCTCCAACAAAACCAGCCTTTTCTTTATCCGCCCTTTTCAAAATAACCGGGAAATCCGTCTTAACCCCTTCTCTTCTTTTAAAGCTAACAATTGACGGGACATATCTGTCTTTAGTAATAAAAAGAACAGCCATAAGGCCGGCAGAGACAGGCAATTGCAATATATTATACACCCCATTACTGTCACTCTTTGTATTCTTAAGTAAAAAGCCGTCAAAGAGGCTTATTTCAGCGCCTTCTATTGGAATATTGTCTGGATCTATAATAACACCTGAGATCGCGTCTGCATATCTCAATAATGTACCGTCCGGTTTAGGGTGTTTATTAATGTCTCTGAGGTCACCCTTACCGCCTGCATTCGCAGAAATGACAGTGAATCCTGTAGCTAATAAAAGAATAAATAGGACAAAAAATTTATTCTTCATTATTCGACACGCCAGTATATTATTTTCGCCTTATTATTCTGCCTTGTTATCTCAGCCCTTATAGTCTTTTGACTCTGGTTTACTTTACCTGATGAGACTATAGAGAAATAATTGCTCTTTACATCAATAAACTTCACTATCTCATTGTATAAGTCTTCACTTATTGAGATATTATTTTTAATATCAACTTTTGCCAGAAATGGATTCTCTCCCCTGAATGCAATAATTTCATCTGCGATCTCTCCAGCGAGATTATCTGATAGCGACATTAATACCTCTTTCCCGGCAGTATTTATATTTATCCATCCGTCTGAGTGCACTGTAAGGAATTTACTCAATTTGTTGTAATTCTCACCCTCCATACCTTTGACCAGACGTAATTCCTGAAGTGAATCAAAGGGCTTGTTCTTTGCTTCATAAGGATCCTGAAGGCTTCCATAGTAACTGCTTTCGGCGCCGCCAGGCATTCTTTCAAGGTCATCCTGGTCAATCCAGTCTGCTATTGAATTTGCAATGTCTTCATCCAAATCAAACTGTTTCAGATAGCGTCCCATTAGTGCGCGCATAGTCTCACTGTTGACTATACCAAATCCTGAGGACATCTTATTCACATTGATCTTGCTGTCCTCGTCAGTAATCTCTACTGTTACAAAACCATCGCCAAGCGGGATCGGTGGAAGTTTCTGTGCCCATAATTCATCGGGGGCATCATAGTTCTGATCTGTCTTGTCATCGTCCTCCAGCACTGCCATTGCAAAGGTCACACCTGACCTTGCCAGATAGTATGCCTTGATATCATCTCTGAAGTTGGCTGCAGCCCGCGCCTCAATACGCATGCCTGTATTGAACTCAAGTATCAGGACAATAAGTAGCGTCAGTACAAGCAGTGTAATGACAATGGCTATTCCCTTGTTGTTTCTTAGGTTCATCACTCGAAAATAGCCTTTCAAATCCCCCCTGCCCCCCTTTTCTAAAGTGGGGTAACTAATTTCCCCCTTTGAAAAAGGGGGAGTAAGGGGGATTTTCATCTTCCACTCATGGGTATCTCTGTTATAGTCCTGAATGACCTCTCAGTGCCACCGCTGTCTTTTATGATTATTGTTATTTCTACAGCCTCGGGTAATTTCTTTGAGACCCGAGAATCCCAGCTCTCAAGCCACGTGCCTTCATCGAGATACCTGAAGTCAATACCTGCTATATCTTCACACAACTCATATGTCCTGCCGCCGTACATGGGATTGACATCTATGCGGTTTTTTTCCCTCTTCATCAGGACAGAAGAACCCTCGAAGTCCTTGCGCAGAAAATACCCTACCTCCATCTGATCAGACTCCAGGGCATCACTGTAGCGTCTTATGTGTGAGAATGATGTGAAATCAATCTGGTCGGTTGGATAACCAGCCGAATAGTCATCAGTTCCTACAAAAAAGGTGTTATCATTTGAAGCTGATAAAAAGGCCATGTTGATGTCGCTGGTAATCCTGCTGAATGCCGCACGTATACCTCTTAATCCGTCAACAGATGCCTCAGTTCTCCCAATGACGAGCCTGGTTTGAACAAAGCTTCCGTAAATGATCATCATAATGATACCGAGGATAGCAGTGGCAAGCAGCACCTCCATCAAAGTAAAACCATAAATGTTTTTTATCTGTTTCATTGCATATGATCAGGTGTCATGTAATGTATCAGTGAAAGGTTTTGAAATGTCAGCATGACAGGATACCCCGTTCACCAAGTGATTACTCTGTCTCTATTTTTAATATTTGATTTATGTTTACTCCTTTTTCCTGACAAAGTTTACCATTCCTACACTCCTCTCCGAGCCTTCCTTGCCCCACAGTACCTCAACTTTTACCTCTCTGATATTATCATAGGCAGTATCTGAGACAGATGTCTTCCACCTGTATTCAGGATACAAATCGCCAAAGTTGCTGCTGTCCTGACCGGTGTCGGGGAAATCACCATTCTCTATGTCACTCATCCTTTCCGATGCGAGGAGTGTAGCCACGGTAGTGCGTTTTGCATAATCAGCAGCAGTAATACTCTGGTTTCGCGTATGGAGAAGGGTCACAAACGATGTCGCAATTATAACAATCGCTATCATAACTTCAAGGAGAGTGAAGCCGGCATCTGTCATCCCGAACATGTTCCGGGATCTCCTGACCCGGTATTGTTTGAGAGCCTGAACCAAATTCAGGATGACAGACACTGTGACCTGCTTCATTTTTATGACCATTTGTGAGCCCATGTTACACGGCTGTTGAATTACTCATTACTTCTCCCTACTCATTGCTTCTTCTCACTCATTTACTTCAACGTATCCCTCACTTATCTTAACCTTACCCGACAGAGGTGAAGTTTCAAGTGTATAGTCTTTCTTCCCGTCTGATAAATGGATAGTGTTTTTTTCAACATATCCGTCAGGATAAAATCTTAAAGCCACTTTCCCTTCCGCAATTTTCCCCTCTGCCTCCATGACTATATCTTTTATATAGACCTTATCAGAAAAACTGGTATCCTGCCCCGAATCTGAGAGGATTGAAGTTTCTTCCTCATTTACCTGTGAAAAAGAGTATGTCCGGTTTGTTATATCGAAGACAAGCTGATAAGGTTTCTTTTTGAGAACAGATTCATCATACAAAGACTGGATCTTCCCGGCCAACTGTCTTGCAGTGGTGCGGAGCCTTGTATCTCCAATATTATCAAGTTTTGGCAGGACAAACACGAGGATGACACCTATCAGCAGAATAATGAGAGAAAGCTCTATAAGGGTATAACCTCGTTTAAGTTTGTAAGGAAAAATAGTCATCAACCATTTATTCGATGTTCCAACTCTGGATATCGGCATTTTTCCCTTCCCCGCCCTCTTCTCCATCTGCGCCATAAGAATAAAGATCAAACTCTCCATGTATGCCGGGACTTATATAGACATAGTTATTACCCCAGGCGTCTTTTGGTATCTTGTCCATATATCCGCCTTCCTTCCAGTTCCTCGGTATCTCGCCGACCGCCGGCTTTTCTGCCAGCGCCTGAAGACCCTGGTCCGTACTCGGGTAGTTTCCGCTGTCCAGTTTATACAGGTCAAGCGCTGACTGGAGATTCTTTATCTGTACAGCCGTTTTTGTACGTTTGGCCTCCTCAGTACGTCCCATAAGCCTGGGCACAACAATACCGGCAAGGAGACCGATGATGATAAGCACCACCATGATCTCAATAAGCGTAAAACCCTTATTGTCTTTTATGCATCGTTTCATATATCCCTCCACATGTTGTCGTTCATTCTACATCACTATAAACCAAGCTTGATAACCTTGTAAAAAGTTTTCGCTCAAAAGTGCCCAGGTGCAAGGAAGGACTCAGGATTTGAGTCGAGGCGTACTTCCTGTACGTTGAGGCTCAAATCCTAATTCCTGACGCCGCAGATGGGTACTTTTCAGCGAAAACTTACCGTACTACCTGGCTCATTTCAAAAATAGGCAGCAATATCGAGAGTACCACAAAGAGCACAACAACCCCCATGAACAACACCATTATCGGTTCCAGCAGTGCCGTAAGGCCGGAGACGGTTGTGTCAACCTCGTTATCATATGTCTCGGAGACCTTGGAAAGCATACCCTCAAGCTCCCCGCTCTTTTCACCGGCAGTTATCATCTGTATTACCATAGAAGGGAATGCCCCGCTCCGTCTTAGCGGTTCTGACAACGGTTCCCCTTCCCTCACACGGTCTTTCGCATCTTCTATTATTTTGGATAAAACTGTGTTGTTTACTACGGTCTTAACGATATCCATTGAGTTTATAAGAGGTATGCCGCTCGCTAAAAGTGTACTCAACGTCCTTGAAAACCTTGATATGGCGATAATCCGCACTAATTTCCCAAAAAGCGGGGCCCGCAGGATCAACCTGTCATACACATTTCTTCCCTTAGGGGTCTTTACATATTGTACAGTTGAAAATATTACTATGAAAATGGCGCTGCCAAGGACCCACCAGTAAGACCTGAAGAAGTTGCTGATTGATATAAGAATGAGTGTCGGAAGCGGCAATGCCTGTCCAATATCCTCAAATACCTTTGTCACCTGAGGTATGACATAGGCGAACAGGAACCCAAGTACAGCGGTACCTATGAATAACATCAATATAGGATAAGTCATAGTTGCCCATATCTTGTTTTTAAGCCTCATCTGGCTTTCCTGAAAATCGGCAAGTCTTGAGAGTACGACATCAAGCGCACCGCTCGCCTCTCCTGCCTGTATCATATTTGTGTATAAGTCTGAAAAGACCTTGGGATGGGATCTCATCGCATCTGCGAAAGATGCCCCTTCCCGGACATCTTCCCGAATTTTGGTGATAGTTCTCTTGAGTACAGGGTCATCAACGTGATCAATAGTTGCAGACAATCCCTCCATAAGCGGAAGGCCTGCTGTAAGCAGCGTAGCAAGCTGGCGGGTAAATACAGTAACCTCCTTTTTCTTTACCCTCCTTCGAATACTGCGTGCAGTTGCAGTTCCTTCTTCTGCCTTTCGGGCTGACTCCTCAGATACCTCTGTGGGAAAGACACCTGATTTTCTGAGTTTTAGCTTCGCCCCCTGGCTGTTCTCCGCATCGATAAAGCCATGTGTATCTTTACCGTCAGTAGTGAGTCCTTTATATTCGAATACAGGCATAATTATAAATCAAGAAATAAATAGCAGGCGGAGCTTCTCATTCACTGAGGCGTTATAGTTCAACAATGTCCTCCTGAGTTACCCTGGAGACCTCTTCAATGCTCGTCAGGCCGGCAATGACTTTTGTTGCGCCGTATTTCCTGAGGGTTATCATTCCTCCTTCTATAGCCTTATTTTTGATTATCTGTGAATTTACGTTCTGCTGAATAAGTCCCCGGATATCATCATTTACAAGCAGGATTTCGTAGATTCCTGTTCGCCCCCTGTAACCTGTATGCATACACTTGTCACATCCGGCGGCAGAATAAATGTGCCGGCCGCTTATCTGAGACGGACTGATCCCAAGTTCTGCAAGTTCAGGGACGGTAGGTGCATACTCATTTTTGCATGACGGGCATAGCAGTCTTATAAGTCTTTGAGCTGCTATGGCTACCACTGATGATGCAACGAGGAATGGTTCAATACCCATATCAATTAGCCTTGTAACTGCCCCGGCCGAGTCATTAGTGTGGAGTGTGCTGAAGACAAGGTGACCGGTCAGTGATGCCTGAATGGCAATCTCTGAGGTCTCCAGGTCCCTTATCTCACCGACCATTATCACATCCGGGTCCTGACGCAGTATTGACCTCAAGCCTTTTGCAAAAGTGAGTTCAATCTTTGGATTGATCTGCATCTGACCTATTCCCTTTATCTGATACTCTACGGGGTCTTCAATAGTGATGATATTCTTGTCCGGTGAATTAATTTCCATGAGGGCGGCGTATAGTGTTGTAGTCTTGCCGCTCCCGGTAGGTCCTGTGACAAGTATTATGCCATGAGACAGGTGTATCAATTTTTCAAATTTATGCAGTATATCTTCAGAGAGTCCGATATCCTTCAGCCTTAGAAGATACCCTGACTTATCAAGGAGTCTCATGACAATACGCTCGCCGAAGGAGGTTGGGATAATCGAGACACGCACGTCAATGTCTTTACCCGCAATCTTTAATCCTATCCTGCCGTCCTGAGGAAGGCGTTTTTCCGCGATATTCAGAGAGGCCATAATCTTTATTCTCGATGCCACACTTGGCTGGAACCTCTTTGGAAGGGTAAGGATGTTGTGGAGGACACCGTCAATCCTGAACCGGACAGCTATGTCCCTTTCAAAGGGTTCAAAGTGTAAATCACTCGCCCTGTCTTTTACAGACCTGAAAAGAAGAGAGTTAATAAGTTTGATTATCGGTGCCTCATCAACTGCATCAATGAGGTCAATGGGTTCATCAAGCCCTACTGTCAGCCCGTCACCAAGATCTTCTATCACCTGTTCTGCAGCCTCTTTGTGAGTCTCATAAGCCATGTTTATGGCATTTAGGATCGTAATAGACTCAGTCAGAATCAATTCAATGTCAGACTCCAGAAATGTCCTTATGTCATCTATAGGAGTAATATTTAATGGATCGGAGATGGCTACTTTTACAGTCCCGTTATCCTTATTGAAAGGGATAAGGATGTGGCGTTTTAGAAATGAGATTGGTACAGAGGAAACCAGGTCTTTGTCAATATCTTCTTCTGTCAGGTTCTGAACATACGGGATTTGGAGCTGTATGCTTAAAGCCCTTAGAAGGTCGGTCTCTCTAATGTGCTTTGTACGAACAAGGATTTCGCCTATACGTCCCCCCTTTTCGCGCTGGATATCAAGACATTCCTCTACTTCGCTGTCACCAAGAGAGGATATATTCCGCAAGATGTCTCCTAAGAGGTCTCTCTTTCTTGTCATTATTATTTGGGAGGATTTAAGATGAAACTATCCTTGAGTTGAAATTTATTCTTCTTCCTGAAGGCCTCTCCATCTCTCCTCTTATCCCGGCTGAGCTCTTCCAGTTTTTCGGCATCCCTTATAATATAAGGGGTGATGAAGAGCATCAGGTTTGTCTTTACCTTTTTCCTGTTCTCATACTTGAACAGATAACCGAGAATTGGTATGTCACCGAGGAACGGGACTTTTCTTTCCGTTACTGTGACATCATCCTTAATAAGACCTGCTATCACTATGGTTTCCTGATCCCGTACTACGACAGATGTCTCAGCGGACCTCTTACTCGTTATTGGCACCTCCTGGTCTGTGCCAACAGGTACACTGCCGGCAAGACTTGATATTTCCTGATATATATCGAGTTTGACAAGGTCGCTCTCTGTCGTGTGCGGGGTAATCTTCAACTGGATACCTACGTCCTTCCTTTCGATCGAAGCCTGGACATTGCCGCCGGTAGTCTGGCTGACCCCTGTAATGAAAGGGACATTCTGACCAACAATGATCTTTGCTTCCTGATTATCAAGAGTAAGTATATTGGGTGTTGATAGTACATTAATGTTAGAGTCACTCTGAAAAAGCCTTACAAGAGCGCCAATGTTCGGTGTAGTGCCATCAGGAAGAAAGCCCTTTATACCTGCGGCCACGAGGCCGTTGACACTTAGGGGATTTACAGCGAAGCTGGATAAACCGGCGCCTGGAGGTGCAAGCAATGTCCCGCCGGCCACAATAGTTTCATTCGCAGTTAGATTTTCAGTAGTTCTAAACTCAACTCCTAATTCGCGGGCCTTATCAACGCTCATCTCAACGATAGCCGCTTCCACATATACCTGTTTGCGCCTTATATCAAGGCGCTCTATGATTGACTTCAACCGCTCGTAATCCTCAGGTGATGCCATTATAATCAGTGAATTAGTTGCCTTATCAGCCGTGATGGAAATGCCGCCTTCAAATAAAACGGTAGCGTCCGGAGACGCTTGTCCTGCAGCCGGTCTTGCCCCGGATTTGCTGGTCAGGCTGGCCAGGACCTTTGCCATGTCTTCTGCGCCGGCATTCTGTAAATAATGTACATAAATGCCTCCTTTACCCTTTTGAGGTTCTTTGTCTAATTCCCCTATCAGGTTCAACAGCTTGTTCATATTGCTCTTGACATCCGTCAGTATCAGGGTGTTGGTCTGCGAATAAGGAATGCTTGAACCATCCTTGGATACAAGGGGGGCTATCAACCTGGATATCTCAGTGGCGCTGATATAATTCAAGCGTAACACGCGGGTTTCATAGTTTTCATAATCGGGAAGAGGCCTTTCTTCTGTTACAATGCTGACTCCGCTCTGCTTGGCCTCTCTCGAGGGAAATATCTTTATTACCTTGTTTTCACCTACTGCTGTAAACCCTTTAAGCTCAAGGACTGTAAGAAATACCTTATATGCATCATCCACTGATATTTTCGTTGGTGATATTACTGTTACCTTTCCCTGAACCTTCTCATCCAGCACAAAGTTCTTGCCTGTAAGCTCACTAATGAATTTAACAAATGTCTGAAGGTCAACGTTGTTAAAATCGAGGGTTACCATCCGTTCGCTTCCCTTTGCAGCAGTTTGTCTGCCTGAAGGTATTTGCGGAGGATTTGACGGCGGTTGAATCTCTTCTGCCCCCGTTTTCTCAGCCTCTGACACAGTAGTGGTTGTTCCAGTGTCCCTCCCTCTGAAGAATAAAGGATTCCTGAGGTTTGCCGGGTTGTTTGCCCCCGCTGCCGCCGGCGATCCGGGAGTTGCCGCAGGCGATTGGGAACGAGGCGCTATTACGCGCGGTAGTGTAAGTGGTTGTGTCTGAAAAGTCCCTTCAGACTCGGGTAGTATGGTTCCTTCTGACCCGGTTGTCTGCCCTTCATCATTAACGGGTGGAGGCGGTGGGTTCATCTGTGCATGTAATGAATTAAAATTAATCAGCAATAATGAAGCAAGAAGAAAGAACATCAACATCCTGAATTTCCATATTTTCAGTGTGCACCTCCGGGTCATTTCTTTACCTGATCTCGTAGTTTAATGTCATCTTCTGTCCTGCACGCACGAGGTCAATGACAAAACGGTCATTATCCTTTAACATCTGATACACCTGAAATGCCTTTTCAGGATCTTTTATCTCTGTTCCGTTAATCCCGAACAATATGTCGCCGTTTCTCAGGCCGACCTTGTCGAATATACTGCTGGGGACTATAGAGAATATCCTGAATCCGTCGGCTTCACCTCCCGTGAAATTAGGAACGAGGCGCGCCTGAGTCAGCAGTTTGTTCATGTCTTCAGTAGCCGCTGTCACAGTCTCCCTGTCTATATACATTGTTCCCTGCTGAGGAGGAGACGGCTGTTCAAATAATGGAGGTGATGATGGCCGTGGCGGCGCCAGCCCGGCACGTTGTTGTCCCTGTGTGTCTTGAGATGTCAGATCAATTTCTTCTATCTTTCCGTCCCGTTCGACTGTAATCCTGTTCCTGTTTATCTCTAACAGCTTGACCCCCGGGGCAATGGTATCATTGGTTCTGAAGATCTTGTGTGACTTCTGATAAGGGTCTTCGATAATAGCATACGCAAACTTTGCATCTCCTGCAACAGTGCCTATTAGACGTATCGGGACAATCTGTTTCACGTCCTTCATGGCATCCGAAGAGCGCGAAGGGGGTGCTAACAGGTCCGCTAATGTCTTTGAATTAAATATATTCCTGCTGAGGATGGTCTTATATAGTTCCAGTGGTTTGGTCTCCTTTGTCACGGACACAGGTATGCCCCTATAATACCCCCTGGAAAAAGGTGGTTCAATCTCTCTGGCAATCCTGAATGTGACTATCTGAGTGATAAAGAAAACGGCTGAGGCCAGGATTAATAAGTTTACCGGTACAAAATAATTTTTCATCTGATTTTTCAGGATATTATAATAGATACTTGAGTAAAGTCAATAGAACCCCGGGTTTGATCTAACGGATATCATACCTCGACCCTTTTTTTAAATAAACCGACAAGCAGAATACCAGCCAGGAATCCGCCGATATGCGCAAACCATGCAACCCCACCGCCTCTTGCTCCGTTGACCATCCCATTTAATATCTGCACAAATATCCACAAACCTAATACAAAAACAGCTGGAATCCTTATTACCTGAATATAAAACCCCAATGGTATCAGGGTATGAACTTTGGCCCGTGGAAATAATACAAGGTATGCGCCAAGGACGCCAGATACGGCACCACTGGCGCCTATCATAGGGATAGTGGAACTCGGGTTCATAAAGGCGAAAATATAGACCGCAATTACTCCGCTGATAAGATAAAAGACAATGAATTTAAAATGTCCCATTGAATCTTCAATGTTGTTCCCGAATATCCAGAGATAGAGCATATTACCTGCAACGTGAAAAAAACTGCCATGTAGAAACATGGATGAAAAGATAGTTATATGCGGGGAAGGGAGACCAGGCGGCGATGCCATCTTGAGGACATATAAAGGTTTTGCCCCGTATGCATCTAAGAAGGCTGAAAATTGCGGCCCAAGAGATAGCTCATAGAAGAAGATGATGATGTTTAAAACAATGAGACTTATTGTTACGATAGGAAAGCTGACGGCTGGATTATCATCTTTTAATGGAATCATGTTAGTCTATCGGTGGGCTACAGCTCAAAACTTATACTTAAAGATCCCGGCTGTGTAAAGTGGTTGACCTCCTGCTTTATTATCAGCGGTTATACTGATAGTTGGTAAGCTGACATACAATTTCCCTTCATCTACAGTTGCAGCATATCTTATTTCTGTAAAGATACCGAAGAGTGCACCTGCGATGCCTCCTATAGCAGCCCCGGTACCTACAGTACTACCCCAGTTCTGGTCCTTCTGTGTCAGTGTAATGGCTGAAGAAATCAGTGTCCCTGCAGCCATGCCATAAAATGTGTCCATGAAGACAGTCCTCATGGGATTTTCTTCTGCTTTAGATTGTGATGGAACAAACAAAACAGCAGAGAAAATTATCAAGATAGATAATGCAATAAACCGGGTAACCTTCATCTGTTTCTCCTTACGTATTATTTGAATCGCTCGCAATATTAAGCACTTAACGAAATACATTATCACAATCCGGAATTTTCATCAATGTATCATCCGAAAATACCCTTTCGATTTCTCTCAGGCCTGTCCTGAGCGGATGCGAAGGAGTGAGGGTGGGGTTAACCAGGGTGCGATTGGAAGTATTCATGGTTTATATATAATTATCTCAAAGTGCGAATTTTGTAATACCTCAACCCAATATCCCTGCCATATTTTGAGTTTTGCATCTGTGTACATGATAAAGTCATATAAGACCCCATTGTAATAATAGATTGCATTACCGACCCAACCCGCAATAACAGCATCTTCATAGTTTTTTAGGGCCCCGGTATCAGTGTTGCGAATATAGGTGTTTCGCAGCGCTACTTCTGCTGGATAAGGATTTCCTACCATGCTCCAGCCAGGCTGCAGAGGAATAGCCCTGCTTGGGTCACTGACCACAGTTCCTGTGATATTGAGCACTGCATTATCTCTGTTTGACTTAAGGAAATATCCGTATCCAGGGACCATATTAGTCTCTGCCACAAATGTGCCGTTGGTCTTCCCCATGCCATAAGAATTCCACCAGTAGAGTTCCACCGGAGTGCCGAGGGTCTTTCCGAGCAGTGTCTGGACATTGGATGTAGCAGGAACTATCGGGATTGATATCATTGTATAGCCTCGTCTTACAGCGGTTACAGGTATTGGCGGCAGGGCATTGCCATTTACCACAGTTGAGATAGCT
>JADLDG010000016.1 GCA_020846775.1 Nitrospirota bacterium | reverse complement strand
TTCCCTATCCTCTCCCCAAGAAACCTGCTCCCCTGCTCTTCAAAGCGGCGGGGGACGTCGGTAACAAAATATCTCCTGACAGGGGCATTCACTTCCGTGTCTTTCCTGTCTGATCTGTCGGGGACAGAATTGAGTTCTGTTCCCCATAACCTGTTCAATACCTCTTTTACCTCATTAGCCGTCTCTTCAGCAGAATCAATTAGCCTGACACTATCCCCCATTACCTTCTGTATGATCCCCTTCAGAAGCGGGTAATGAGTACACCCCAACACAAGCGTGTCTATACCCTTGCCTTTAAGTACTCCAAGATAGCGTTCTGTAACACTAAGTGTAATGGCATCATCTATCCACCCTTCTTCTACAAGCGGCACAAACAAAGGACATGACTGTCCAAAAGTCTCAATGTCAGCATTTATCTCCCTGATGGCCTTGGTATATGCACTACTGCTTACGGTCGTTTCAGTCCCAATAATACCAACCTTGCCGCTTTTCGTCGCCCGGTATGCAGCACGGGCCCCTGCTTCAATCACTCCTATGATTGGTATCGAAAATTGTTTCCGTAGTTCACTGAGGCTTACAGCTGAAGCGGTATTGCAGGCAACAACAAGAAGCTTTATATTGTACTTCAATAGAAAACGGGTATTTTCAATTGAGTACTTGACTACAGTCTCTTCAGACTTTGTTCCATAGGGCAATCGGGCTGTATCTCCCAGGTACAGGGTGTCCTCGTACGGCAAAGTGGTGATAATCTCTTTGAGGACGGTAAGCCCGCCAATACCTGAGTCAAATACACCTATAGGGCCTTTGTTGTTCGTCATGGTGAGGATTATGCTATTCTAATTAAGTGTTTGAGTCAAGCAGATGTCGTGGTTCTTATTTTTGCAGTATGAAGTACAACTCTCCACGTTCTTTCATTGAGCCTGCAGAGAATTCGGCGTCAGTACCTGCTCCCCAGAACAGGTCTACCCGGCCCGGACCCTTTATTGCCCCCCCCTCGTCCTGATTCAGTACGAAACGATTAACCGGTTCCCATTTGAGAACTTTGCCGGACTGATCAACAACCGGGGCTGTAGTCTTAATGAAAGATAGACCTCCCCTTGGAAAGAGGGACGGGTCAGTGGCTATAGAATGGCCCGGGGTCAGAAGTACATGGATGCTTCCCTTTGCCCCTTCATTATCAAGCTTAAAAAATATGTATCTTGGATTCTGATACAGTATCTCTGACATATGCTCCGGATGTTCCCAGAGGTACTTCTTTAATCCAATTATATTTGCTTCACCTGGTTTTAAAAGGCGGAGCTCTAACATAAGCTTTCCTATGCTCGTATATGAATGGCCATTGTTGCCAGCATAGTGAACCCCTATTTTAGAACCATCAGGCAACCTTATTGTTCCGGAACCCTGTATATGGAGAAAATATGCCTCAACCGGATCAGAAAGCCATGCAATCTCAAGGCCCCTACCATATAAAACCTTTTCCCCATCTATGTCGATACGTGAAAAATAGGGGGAGTCTTTTTTAAGGTCATCCGGCGGGCGATAGAGCGGGTAGCGATATTTATCTGACGGATGAAGGCTCCCCTCTACCTCAGGGACATAATAGCCTGTAAATGTCACATTACCAGTACCATTTTCTCCGGATGCCTTATACCATTCAAACATATAATCCATGAGCAGTTCTATCATTTCATTGGACTCAGCGGTGTCAATAATCTGGAGGAGGGTCTTTTGTGTATTCTCAACTTCCTTTGCGCGGACTATCTTCCCGCCGTAGTCAAATTCTGTCTCAGGATCTATTCTATGCAGAAATGAAAGATTTGTTATGATAGCCTCACGCAGGGCCTTTCTGTCAATGTTGCCATATGCATGTGGGGGGTCAACGTATACAAGGGAATAGTTGCTGGCTGATGATGGCTGATTAGCCTGACTGACCGCGCAGCTGGTAGTTAAAATTACCAGTAACAATAGAATAAATATTTTTCGCATTAAGATATTATGTCCTCCGAATCAGTCATCAGAATGCTATTGTAAGACTAAGACCGGTACCATCTATGTCGGTTGCAGGACCTATTATAACATTTTTATGGAATTTTCTATTATATCTCACAATGGTCTTACCAACTATAGTACCGATCAAGGCCCCGGCTACAACATCTGATGCGAAATGTGCCTCCTGCTCAACCCTGGCTAATCCGACGCCACCCGCTATCCCGTAAGATATCGTGCCTATCCACCACTCATCATAATGTTCTGCTATTACCGATGCAAGAGAGAATGCCTGTGTCGTATGACCGGACGGAAAAGAGTGATGACCGCCAAAAGGTTGAAATTTATATGTCCCCTCGTTATCCCTGGGTCGGCTCCGGCCTGCTATAACCTTAAGAGATGTTGTAATAATTCCTGCACTGACAAGACTGGCAACAGCGGCATCCACAGCCGTATCCTTCGCCTTGAAATTGTCGAACACTGTACCCCCGAGATAGAATGCCGCCATTATACCAAATGATGGGGCAGATCCAAACTCCTCAACCACTTTTGCAATGTTACTTGTTGTTTTACTCCTGTTGCGCTGTATTCCATCATAGATTTCATCATCCAACAGGAGGATGGAACTGATCCCTGCTGTATATAGGGAAAAATCCCTCCAGGCCTTTGCGTCCCATTGTACAGGTCCCGATAATACATAAATAGTATCCTTTATAAGCAGACCGCCGAAATTGTCGGTGGAATCAGAAGCTTTCACATCTGCCAATACGGTCTCGGGATGAATGAATGGATACCATAACGATAAGGTGAATGCTGCGAGAAAAATCCACATTTTCACCATAGCCAAACTTACCATAATTTTTGATGAAAGAAAAGAAAATCTTCCCTGATTGACAGAAAGGTGATTTTAGGCAAAACTTTCTCTTGATGGCTAAAAAAACCTATTCAAAAAGTCTGACTTATGCAATCAAAGACGGTATTTATTTTGCCATTATGGGGGGTGCCGGAGAAAGCTATATAAGTGCATTCGCGATTTACCTGAAATTGTCCAATTCCCAGATTGGATTGCTTGCATCAATACCTCAGCTCCTTGGTGCGTTTATGCAGCTGTTCTCTGTAAGCCTGCTAAACAGGATTAAGGACAGGATGCCCATTATCATTTATGGTGTTGTAGCACAGGCCCTATCATGGATACCGCTGTTAATCCTCCCGATGTTTTTTAAACCCTATGCTTCGATCCTACTCATAATAAGTGTTACTGCATATTACATATTCGGAAACCTGTCGACCCCTCCATGGAACAGCCTGATGGGTGACATTGTACCTGAATCTAACCGCGGGGCATACTTTGGATATCGCAACAGGATAATGAGCATGTACAGCTTGGGCGCTATTGCACTTGGAGGTTTACTGCTTCATGGCACTGAAAAAGCCGGCAATCCATGGATTGGTTTTTCGATACTCTTTGTCTCAGCTGTGGTTGCGCGCCTCTTATCAGCTTATTCATTGTCTAAGATGGAGAACCCTTATTATCATATAGACGAAAGGGATGATTTCAGTCTGATAGAGTTTTTTTCAGGTTTCAGGCATTCGACCTTTGTTCGCTTCGTAATTTACACCGGACTTATGCATTTCTCTGTCATGCTGGCAGGTCCTTTCTTTGCTGTCTATATGCTTAGAGACCTCAAATTCTCTTATCTCCAGTTTATGATTGCCGTTTCAGTGGTTGTACTTATGCAATACTTTACGCTTCATAACTGGGGAAAATTTGGTGATAGATTCGGTAACAGAAAGGTATTAGAGATTACAGGTTTTACGCTCCCGATAGTTCCGGTTCTTTGGCTTTTCTCAGACAACTTCTATTTCATCCTGGTTATACAGATGCTGGCTGGACTCACATGGGCGGGATTCAACCTAAGCATGGCAAATTTCATATATGATGCCATCCCTTCACCAAAGCGTGCAAAATGTGTTGCTATCTTTAACATTTTAAATGCCTGCGGTATATTCTTAGGAGGCTTTTTAGGTGGATGGTTGTCAGGCTATCTCCCCGGCTCGATTTCAATATTTGATATCAGGATAAATATAATATCGAATCTTCAATGGCTTTTTCTTCTCTCAGGGATTTCAAGACTAATAATGTCTCTAATCTTTCTACCAACTATTATGGAAATACGGGAGGTTGAGGCGATTACGTTTAAAGAGCTTATTATTCGAGTTTCATCAATAAGACCGTTGTCAGGTCTAAAGTTCGATCTTTTTACAGGCAGGGATAAGAAAAACCATAGAAATGATGAATGACGCTGAAAAAGGGTGCATATCTTCAGCGTCACCTTTTAAAGACTCACTTGACGGCAGGAGGAGTTTGTTTTTTTATGACAATCTTATTGTCAGGATACTCAATTAATAACATATCATCAGATAACTTCTCACTCCTCACGGCTCCTTCAATTTTTGTTTCAGTCTTAACAGGCTGGTACTTTTCCACTACCTTCTTTAATGTCTTGTTGGCGTGGTCAAGAATATCTATAACAGCATTAAGGGCATGCTGCAACTCTGTGACGGCAGACTTCCAGTCTTGTCTTGCCATATAATAATTAAACTTCGCGAGGTGCAATTCCATAGCTATTTTTGATGTCTGCGGGTCACGCATTTTATGTCCGTCTTCCATGATCGTCTCCTTTGCTGTTCAATGATGTAGAATCTCTGTTCACACGTGCCAAGCTATTATTTTGCAATATTCGTGCAAAATGTATATAAACGAATATTAGCTGTAAAATCAATAGGATGTGGGTACTATAGCTGATTTGCAGGAGATTGGGTGACTATTTTTTCTACAATAAGTAGTTCGTGTAGAAGTTTTATACGATAATGAACCACGACACACATATTATCGAGTTAAAGGGTGATGTCAGGAGAGATATTGGAAGGTGTTACAAGTCTTGCTATATTACTGGAATATGAAAGCCTTACTGGAACAAGAAGGGTTTTACCAGCTATAATACGGCTTCTCTTTTTAAGTTTATTTGCATCTCTGATAGCAGAAACCGTGGTTTGAAATTTCTTTGCAATATAATATACACTGTCGCCTTTTCTTATCTTGTATTCGTTATATACGACCCTTTCAGCAGGCAGGAGACCATCAAAATTATCCAGGAAAACAGTACCAATACCCCTTG
Organism: Nitrospirota bacterium; assembly: GCA_020846775.1. Classification (NCBI taxonomy): domain Bacteria; kingdom Pseudomonadati; phylum Nitrospirota; species Nitrospirota bacterium. Next base: position 32,862 of record JADLDG010000016.1, on the reverse strand, counting down.
GAAGGCGTAAAATATAAGTAGGTTCGCTCATAGGAGTTGTATTACCCCTCAATTCCGGATTAATAGAGCGTACTAAATCAGTGCTGATGCCTGACCGTTCTGTAATAGTGCTTACGTCCATTCCGGCTGGAACCTCCAAAAAGTCGTATTGAAAAGCAGGGACTTCCATGAAGGTGAAACCGAAGGACTCCGGGTTCCTCGCAATTATCATTGCTGCCATAAATTTTGGTATATAGTTTCTCGTTTCAGCTGCTAATGCCTTGCTCTGCCCTATCTCCCAGAATGTAGATGAACTGCTGTCATCAAGTACTCTCTTTATTTTTCCACTTCCTGCATTATATGATGCCAATGCGAGCGGCCATGAACCGAACGTTTCATATAAATCCTTAAGATGCCGAGCCGCCGCCCTTGTGGACTTGACAGGGTCTCTGCGCTCATCAATCCAGCTATTTACCTCGAGTCCGTAATGTGCCCCTGTAGTAGCCATGAACTGCCACATGCCTGTTGCCTTTGCACTCGAACGGGCATTAACATTGAACCCGCTCTCGATCAATGGAAGAAAGGCGAGGTCTTCCGGCAAGCCCTCTTCCCTCAATATTTTCTTGATGAGAAGCATATGCGGTATGGACTGATCAAGCCACTTCTGGAATAAATCACGCTTGGATGTTGTGAAAGATTTCAGGTATAAAGCTGTCTTTTCCAATATGTATTGCGGCATATCTCCGGATGAAGCAATATGTTCGCTGTTAAATATAGAATCGTTCAGGTATGCGGATATTGAAAAAGGGTCCTCAGCCCTCGCTTCATTATTTCCCGCAACAGCAATGATGAGAACTGTCCATATCAGCACTATACTGCCGGCTAATAGCGATTTAAAGGTTTTCATGAGATGGTTATTATAATAACAAGGGACTCAAATTGCAACTTTATAATAAATTGGGGAGGTAATGGCATAAATATTGCGGTGCAAGTCTATGTATGGATAAAAACAGCATTGAAAATTATACTACTTCATTTTTTGAGTTTAATTTTGTTGACCGCAGAAAAAGTTCATTCAGTAACAGGATAAGAAGGAGTATTAACAGTTACTGGCTGGTCCCCGTTTTTGTGCTTTACCTGGAGCTGTTAACGGTCTTAATTCCGCCGATTGATTCCCCGTTAAAAAACATTGAAGAGAGAAATCTTTATTTTTTAAAGGGCACCGCAGTTATGTACAACCTGGTGTCAACAGATTTCCCCTATGCCCTGATAGGGCATTTTAAAGAAGTTGCAATAGTAAAAAAATATTTGTTGGGTATAGGTCAGGTACCATCTCAAGACATAGCGATAGCATTAACGAATAAGAGTGAAGTTCAACAGTTATACAGCAGGATCATTGCATCAAAGGCTTACCTCAACACAGAAGTTGGTGGTATAGTGACGATATCATATGATAAGGATAACCCCAGGCTTCATCTTTATGAGATACCATCTATAAACAAGTCTTTCTCAGACAGACTCAAGGCAACCGCCGAATCGTCGGTAAGTGAATTCCTCGCTCTTTTACAGGAAGAAGAAAGCATAGGGATTCTTACCAGGGTTGAAGTTGACAGTGAGATTACAAAAAGGTTGATTGAAGTGCTGTCTACGGATTCAATCAGTTACCCCATAAAAGACAAACTCATAAAAGATTTTATCAGGACTTATGACCTCTACTCGCAGTTAAAGTATGTCCTTTCTCCCATAGTCTTTAAATCTTTTCTTGGTTCAACCAGGATTGAGGGAGAATATATTGGCCTCTTTCATTTTCATAACGACTACATGGAACCACCATCTGAAATTGATATGGCAAACAGCTATTCAGACAGGCAGATAATATTTACCCTTTCTGATGATGGAATTATACTCTACGATGCGGTAAGAGGTACGGCCCGCACTTATCAAGCAGACCTCTGGACAAATGCATCTATCTTACTGCCTCACCACATTTGAGAAAACGGCGACAGGTAAATCCCGCTTATTTTTGTGTCAATCAGTTTTCGCTTAGTGATAATGAACATTACCTGGTGAATGGCTTTCACATCCTTGACACCCGATGCAGGTGTCTGTAATATGGAGGTGTGTCAGGAATCATAACAATAGCAATAACAATACTGTTATTACTTTCAGGTCCAGCAATTGGCTCAGAAATAAGAGAGCACTATCTACCGAATGGTCTCAAGATTGTCACTGTAGAGGACCACAAATCCCCGGTCGTAACAGTTCAAATCTGGTACAAGGTTGGTTCCCGCAACGAGGTCACGGGTAAGACTGGTTTATCACATATGCTTGAGCATATGATGTTCAAGGGCACGACTAAATATGGAAAAGGCGAGTACTCCGCTATAGTGGCAAGAAACGGAGGCAACGAGAATGCCTTTACAAGCCAGGATTATACCGCCTATTTTCAGAATATATCGAGCGACAGGTATGAGATATCCCTGGATCTGGAATCTGACCGTATGACAAACCTCCTGATTGACCAGGGTGAGTTCATGCTGGAGCGTGATGTTGTTAAAGAGGAAAGAAGGCTCCGCACTGAAGATGACCCTGTTTCATCGTTGATTGAAGAGCTATATGCCGATGCCTTTCAGATACATCCTTATCATTCACCCGTAATTGGATGGATGACAGACCTGAACAATCTTACGAGGGAAGACCTTTACGATCATTATAAGGAATATTACAGACCTGACAACGCCACCATTGTTGTTGTAGGGGATATACAATCGGATGAATTAGTCAAAAAGATAGAACACTATTTTGGCGGCATTCCGAGAGGTGCCCATCCTGTTCCTGAAGTAAAAATTACTGAGAGTGAACAAAAGGGGGAGAGGCGGTTTCTCTATAAGCGTGAGGCGCAACTACCCTATGTCATTTATGGATACCATGCCCCTAATTATAAAGAAATGGATCACTATGCGCTTGATCTGTTGAGTAAAATATTGTCGGGGGGTAAGAGTTCAAGACTGTATCAGAACCTGGTTTATTCAAAACAGATAGCGCTTGCTGCCGGCGGTGGTTATACACCTATACAGACCGACCCGGAACTATTCTATTTTTATGCACAACTTAAACCCGGCAGTACAACAGAAGAGGCTGAGACAGCGTTAAATGAAGAAATCGAGCGGATAAAAAGAGAGCCTGTCTCAGCGAGAGAGTTTCAGAAGGCAAGAAACCAGATAGAGGCATCGTTCATTATGGGACAGGACTCGGTTTTCTACCAGGCAATGCTGATAGGTCAGCTTGAAACTACAGGTGCGGGGGCAAGGTATCTGGAAGGCTATATTGACGAAATCAGGAAGGTTACACCAGAGGATATAATGCGGGTTGCACAGAAGTATTTTATTGAGGATAACAGGACGGTTGGCATACTTGTGCCATTGCCGCAGGAATGAGAGGGTTAGTTTTAAGGATGAGATTAAGCGATACAAAGCATAGTGTATGGAAAATTTCTGTCGTTCTTACAATATTATTCTTGTGGGTCTCGACATCCCTTGCCTCTCCCGGTATTGAGCCAAAGAGGGTTGTCTTAAAAAATGGCATCACCCTTCTCTTTGTAGAAACTCACGCCCTTCCCATGGTCAACATATCAGTAGCCATAAGGGCAGGTGCAGTATATGACCCGCAGGAAAAGGGTGGGGTTGCCAGCCTTACAGCAGCATTGCTTGATGAGGGAACCAGGGGCAGATCGTCAAGGCAGATTGCAGAAGAGATTGATTTTATAGGCGGCAGACTATCATCGTCCGGCGGTGAAGACATTTCCACAGCTTCATTGGTTGTACTAAAAAAGGATCTGGCTACGGGTATGGATTTGTTGTCTGACATCCTGCTGAACCCGGTATTTCCGGAAGAAGAGCTGGAGAGAAAGAAAAAAGAGACAATAGCCGCGATTATATCGGAAAAGGATGATCCCGGGGCAGTTGCATCCAAGGCGTTCTACAAGGCCGTGTTCCAGGGGCACCCATACGGCATGCCGGTTGAAGGTGATGAGGAATCTGTCAGCAGGATTACACGGGATGACATAATAAATTTTTATCAGAAATTTTATAAACCCAATAACACTATTATTGCAGTTACAGGTGATCTCAAGTATAAGGAGGCTCTTTCTCTCATTGAGACATCATTCAAACAATGGAAAAAGTCTAAGTTGAAATTACCTGAAGTTCCTTCAGTTAAGAAAGTCATGAAGAGTGATTCTATACTTATTGACCGGAATATAACACAGGCTAATATAGTCTTAGGCCATACAGGTATTTCAAGAGACAATCCGGATTATTATGCAGTAACGCTGATGAACTACATACTTGGCGGCGGGGGTTTTGAGTCGCGCATGACCAGGGATATCAGGGATAAGAAGGGGCTTGCGTATTCAGTATACAGCCGCTTTGACGTAAATAAGTATTCCGGGGCCTTTTCAGTAGAGCTACAGACAAAGAACGAAACTGCGAGGGAGGCTATAGCAGGGATCAGGGAAGAGTTGAAAAAGATCAGAGAAGAAAAGGTTAAAGATGATGAATTAAAGGATGCAAAGGCATATCTCACCGGGAGCTTTCCACTGAGACTGGATACGAACTCTAAGATATCGAACTTTTTAGTCCTGGTTGAGTTCTATAACCTTGGGCTTGACTATGTGAATGAATATGCAAGGAAAATAGATAGCGTAACTAAAGATGATATACTGAGGGTAGCCAGGAAGTATATTGATGCAGACAACTACATAACAGTTGTAGTAGGCAAACAGGAAAAAACAGGATTGCAGCCGTGAATAACCAGCCTCATCCCGAACCCCATGTCCGGGATCAATATCTTAAACTCAAAGATATTATAGAAGCGATGGGATCTCTTGTAGTCGCTTTTTCCGGAGGGATTGACAGCTCTCTTATAGCAAAAATTGCTTATGACTCCCTTGGCTGTAAGGCGGTCGCTGTAACAGCCACGTCACCTACCTACCCGTCCTATGAAATAGAAGATGCCAGGCTGATAGCGTTTTCCATAGGTATCAGGCACATCCTTATAGAATCCAATGAATTAGAGATTGCTGATTTTTCAAAAAACAATGCTGACCGTTGTTATCATTGCAAGATGGAGTTGTTTGATAAACTGAAGACTATAGCTAATGAGTTACATATTGACCATATAGCCTGCGGGACTACTATTGACGATCTGTCAGATTACCGGCCGGGAACAGAGGCTGCCAGGGAACTCGGGGTACGGAGTCCCATTGTAGAGGCAGGACTTACAAAAGCAATGGTCCGGGAAATAAGCAAGATGCTTGGACTCGCTAACTGGGATAAACCCTCCTTTGCCTGTCTTTCTTCAAGGTTTCCTTATGGTACAGAGATTACAGAAGATAGATTAGAGCAGGTTGGTATGTGTGAGACATTTCTGCGTCAGCTTGGTTTTAAACAATTCCGCGTCCGGTACCATGGAGAGGTGGCACGCGTCGAGTTATCTGTTTATGAGTTAAATCAGTTCATGGAAGACCTCTCGTTGAGAGATAAGATTGTAAAGAAGTTCAAAGAATTCGGATTTACCTATGTTACACTTGATCTTGAGGGATACCGAACCGGCAGCATGAATGAAGGGATACGAACGTCATAAATGTCTTTCTACGGCGTTGGACTCCTCAGGAAATCCTCAACGTACTTAAAAGTACGCCTGCGGTTCCCTTCGTCGTCCGCCTTGTAGAAAGCCATTTCTGACGTTCTAATTATGCTTAGTAATTTATTATTGTAAATTGCTGGTCAGTTTGGCGAGCAGTTGCGAGGCATCTTCCTTATACTTGCCCTCAGGATAGAGAGTCAGAAGGTGCTGTAGGGTTTCTTTAGCCTTGTCCTCTTTGCTTGAAGACCTGTATGCGATTCCAAGATTGTATAGTGTTTTTTCAGCAACCGATGTGTCTTTATAATCTGTCAGGATATTATTAAATCTTACGATGGCCGCCAGGTAATCTTCCTTGTGAAGATAAAAGCTGCCAATGTAGAATTCCCGCTCTGCTAATTTGTCCCGGCATATCCTGATTTTTTCCATACCGTCATTAGTGTAATCACTGTCAGGGTAGACCTTTACAACAGTATCAAACGCACTCAGTGCTTTTTGAACAGGTTCTATGTTTCTGTCTATTGACTTGATCTGTTTGAAGTATGAAAGTCCTATCCTATACTGGGAATAAGCGGCTGACTTATGAATAGGATGCAGCTCGAGAAAGCGTTTGTATTCCTGAATGGCCCCAGGGTAATCCTTTTCCGAAAAAAGCTTATCAGCCTTCTTTATGAGTGCATCTGCATCGTACAGCTCTTTAAGACTATCAGTAAGACTATCCGCTTTAGATAGGGTATCGGTCTTGTTGCTTCCAGCACAACCGGTGAAAAGCAGGGAGGCTGACAAGAAGATGACTGTGGATGATACTGCGAATAAGTTTCTTCTCATAATTACTTTGTACATTATTAACAGAAATTTGATAGAATAGCAAGAAGTTTTTTTCTAAAGCCATTCTAAAGCGGCGGTGGATACCAACAAGAAGGAGGCGCTATTTTCGAGTGAAAAAAGCATACATCATAGGAACAGGCTCGTATTTGCCTGATAAAATAGTAACGAACAAAGAACTGGAAGGCCTTACAGGTCTGACCCCGCATGAAATAGAAAGACGGACAGGTATCCTGGAACGCAGGAGGGCTGATAAAGACGAGGCAACCTCAGACCTGGCAACTCAGGCTGCCTTGTCAGCAATTAAATCTGCCGGGGTATCTGTGGAGGATGTGGGACTTATAGTTCTTTCTACAACATCCCAGGATATGTTCATGCCGTCTACTGCCTGCATAGTGCAAAAGAACATAGGCGCTAAAAGAGCGGCGGCATTTGATATAAATGCATCCTGTTCCGGATTCTTATATTCCATGAACATAGCTGAGATGTTTATAAGAAGCGGACAGACAGATATTGCACTTGTTATCGCCGCAGAGGTGAAATCAAGATTCGTTGACCCAAAAGATAAAGAGACCTCCATATTGTTCGGTGACGGTGCCGGCGCTATAATACTCAGCAGTGAGAAGAAAGAAAAAGAAGGAATGAGGGCGGAGATCCTCAATATCTGGCTTTACGCCGATGGTACCAACTGGGAGTGGATACATCTCCCTGCAGGGGGGTCAAGAATGCCTGCAGCCTCTGATACAATTTCATCGGGTCTCCACAACATGAAAATGGACGGCAGCAAGGTCTACAGAAAGGCCATAAAGACATTGGAGGGATTGTTAATAGATACGCTTAAGAGATGCGGCCTCACTATTTCTGACATAGACACCTTCATATTTCATCAGGCAAACCGCAGGATTATTAAACAGGTAATATCACGACTCTGCATCCCGGAAGATAAGGTCCCTGTGACGATTACATATACGGGAAACACCTCATCAGCCTCCATTCCAATAACACTTGATCAAATGGTAAAAGAGGGGAGAATAAAAAAAGGCGATACCGTCTTAATGGCCTCCTTTGGAGGCGGGCTTACATGGGGGTCGGCAATTATAAATTTGATGTAGAGTTTTATTCATGCAGGCTGCTATTCAATTATATTTCGGTCAAATTTTATTTGAAAGGTGTGCCAGGAATTACGATTATGAACCTCAGTGACAATAACAGATGCTTTGGCTGCGGAAAGGAGAATCCACTTGGCCTTAAGATCTCTTTTACATTGGACAGGGAGAAGAAGGCGATCAAGGGTGAGTTTACTCCCGGGCCGGAGCACCAGGGGTATCAGGGGATAACGCATGGCGGAATTATTGCCACACTCCTGGATGAGGCTATGGGGAGGCTTTTTTTTGAGCTTGGGACCTATGCTGTTACAGCATGGATGGAGGTTCGATTCACGGCTCCGCTTGCTATAGGGCAGAAGGTCTTTGTGTCTGCAAAGGTAACAAAAGAAAGAAAGAAGTTCTTCGAGGCTGTTGCAGAGGTTATTGACAGCAACGGCTCCACTATCGCAAATGCAAGCGGTAAGCTTATGATGGTTTAATCTACTCTATCTTGTACTAGCTGGAATCCCAAACCCATAACATTGTATTTTTCCCTTTACATTGAAAATAGCTTGTGGTATAAATTTGTCACATGCGTCTGAAGAAATTAGAAATCTTCGGCTTCAAGACCTTCCCTGAAAAGACTACCATTCATTTTCAACCCGGGATAACGTGTATCGTTGGCCCTAATGGGTGCGGCAAGAGTAATGTCGTTGATTCCATCCTCTGGGTTATGGGTGAGCAAAGCACCAAGACCCTAAGAGGGGAGAAGATGGAAGATGTCATATTTTTCGGAAGTGAGTCGAGGAAAACCATCGGTCTGGCAGAGGTCACCCTTACAATAGGTGATATTCGGGGCGAACTCCCATCCCAGTATTCAGAATATTCTGAGATCGAGATTACGAGAAGGTTATTCCGCTCCGGTGAGAGCGAGTATCTTATCAATAAAGTACACTGCCGTCTGAAAGACATCAGGGATATCCTCATTGATGCAGGTATTGGGTTCAAGGGCCATACTGTTATAGAACAGGGCAGGGTCGAGAGGATACTTACCTCAACACCTGAGGACCGGAGGGCTATCATTGAAGATACCGCCGGAATCATGAAATATAAGTTCAGAAAGACTGAGGCGCTGAGGAAATTAGAGTCTACTCAACAAAATCTTCTAAGGGTGAGGGACATCATTTCAGAGGTTAAGAGGCAGATCAATTCCCTCGACAGACAGGTTAGAAAGGCTAAAGACTATCAGGAACTTGCAGGGAGTATCAAGGAGCGTGATGTAGCCCTTTCAGTTGCAAAGTTCACTGACCTTGGTAACAATTTGAATGATCTGAAAAGCCGGGAAGAAGCACTCAATAATGAAGAGTTGCAGGCACTGTCCGAGTTTACAAGGATAGAAGCAGATGGAGAGGAGACGAGGACTACCATTATTGAAGAGGACAAGCATCTGGCTTCTATGAGGCAAGCTCTCCACGATGTTGAAAAAGAGATCGGTGGAAATGAAAACAGACTTATCCTCAATGAAAATCAGATGACCCATCAGAAGGGTGAAGTTGAACGTATATCATCTGAGGTAGTTAAACTAAAGGAAGACATTTCGACACTTACCCTGTCCCTCGAGGCTTTCAATATTGAAAGAGACATAGTTGAAGAGTTCCTATCCAACGGTGAAGTGTCTGTTGTCGAAGAGGAACTAAGATATGAGGCTGCAAGCAGGGAATTTCATAACCTGCAGGAAGCGATTGAAAATGCTCGTAAAACCTTATTTGGTATAGTAACTAATATAACAGGGGCAAGAAACAAGGAAGTCTCCTTACAATCAAGGGCCTCTGAGCTGGCAAGATTAAAGGACCGGATAATTTCAGAGAGGGATAACAGTCTGAGCGCTATATCAGATGTCAGGATCAGGATAGGCTCAACGGATGAGATTAGAAATACCACCAGGAATGAACTGAATGAAAAACAGCATCTCCTGAAATCTCTGTCCGAAAAGCTTGTTTCGTTGGAAAACGTAATACGGGAGTTGACAGACAGCCTTCACTCAAAAAAGGAGCTCCTTCACAGGAGTGAGGCACGCTATCACTCCCTTGAGGAAATGGAAAAAAACCTTGTTGGTTATCAGGAGGGGGTACGGTCGCTTTTCCTATCCAGGGCAAAAAATGAGATTAATGTTGAAGGCATCCGCGGAATCGTTGCCGACTTTTTTGAAGTAACAGGAACAGAGGGTTTCTCTGCAGAAAAGGTAATTGAGACAGTCCTTGGTGACCGTCTTCAGAATGTTGTTGTAACTGATCACGGGGACACTAAAAAGGCTATTGAATTTCTAAAGACAAAGAGTGCAGGTCGTTCTTCATTTATCCCATTAACTCCTCGTGTAAACAGGGATATTGGCATAAACGGGGACAGCGCCCATTTATTCACAGAAAAAATGGGAATGGGTGTGATAGGACCGGCCCTGAATTTTGTAACTTGTAAGGATGAATACAAGACGCTCGCTGAATACCTCCTTTCTGATGTCATAATAGTAGAAAGTCTGGACACAGCCTTATCTTTATGGAATGAGGATAGTTATGGGTTTACATTTGCTACTATTGATGGCGAAATTGTTGAACCAGGGGGACGTATTGCCGGTGGCATCACAACAGGTAAATCGCAGGGATTAATAGAAAAGAGAAAAGAACTTAGAACCCTGAAGGCTGAGGTAGTGAAGGTGACTCAGGAGGTATCAGCAATTGATGTTGACCTGGAGAGGGTAAAGAAAGAAACTATCGCAGTAAAACTACAGATTGAAGAATTCAATAGCCAGGTGCGTCAGGCAGAGCTTGCGCTTGTTAATAAAGAGAAAGACCTTGAGGCGCTCAGGGATGAGGAGACAAGGCGCGAGTTCCAGATTGAAACATTATCTGCAGAAGAAAGAGAAATAGATACTGAGGTTGTCACATTAACAGAAGAGCTAAAAAAGTTCGAAGGTGATATTCACTCCCTGATTTCAGAGCAACTTTCTATAGAACAAAATATACAGGAACTTATAGAAACTCAGAGGCTGGGACGCGAAAAGTGGGAAGAGGCTCAGAGGGCAGTTACGGTTAAAAAATTAGAGCTTGCCACACAAAAAGAAAAGAAGGAGTCTCTATCGCTGCGCATAATAGAGATTGAGAGGCGCATTCAGGAGGCGGATGGACTGATAGAAGAAAAGGAAGACGATATACTGAAAATAAAACAGCGTATTGAAGAATTTATAATTCAAAAAACAGCTGTTGAAGCAGCCATTAGGGAGTTGTGGCTCAATAAAGAGGCGCTTTCTACAGAGGTAACCGGTAAGGAACAGGATAGAAGCAGTCATGAGGATAAACTGAGGTTATTGGAAGATGCTATTAAGGAAAGACGCCGGAAGATCGAGGGATTAAAGGGTTCACTTAATCAGATTGAACTGCAGAAAACAGAGTTGAGATTACAAATGGGGTACCTGAAAGATTCTCTATACACAGCCTACCAGATAGAATTGGAAGGGGAGGTTGATAATCCGGCACACAAGGAAATTCTCATAAATGCAAATATGGAGACACTGTCTGCAGAAGTTTCGGCACAAAAAGAAAAATTAAACAGGATGGGACCGGTTAACCTCGCATCCATTGAAGAATATCAGGAATTGAGTCAAAGATATGAGTTTCTGACGACACAGGAAAGTGACCTCACACAGGCATGTAATACACTGCACGAAACAATCTCGAAAATCAACAAGACTACCAAAGAAATGTTTATTAATACATTCCATGTCATTAACGAGAAGTTCCAGCAAATGTTCCAGATGTTCTTCCAGGGGGGTACTTCAAGGCTTGTGCTTACTGATGAAAGTAACGTGCTTGAGTCAGGTATAGAGATTATTGCCCAGCCTCCCGGTAAAAGGGTAAGTCAGTTGGCGCTGCTATCAGGGGGAGAAAAGGCACTTACAGCCATGTCGCTTCTCTTTGCAACATTCCTTGCCCGCCCAACCCCTTTCTGTGTACTTGATGAAATTGATGCGCCTCTGGATGAGACCAATACCGAGCGTTATATTCGTACACTGCGCGAAATGATGAGTTTCTCACAGTTTGTAGTCATTACGCACAATAAACGTACCATGGAAGGCTCTGACATGCTCTACGGGGTAACCATGGAGGAACCTGGTGTCTCAAAGCTGATCTCCGTTAATCTTACAAAGAGGGAAGAGATAGTCGAAGATCCAGCTGAAATGCTGTTACAGTCCGCCTAACCAGTTAATAGTTGAGATAAATCTTTCCCGGGTCCCCGGGGAGAAATGAACATGAAGATATGGATTGATGCAGATGCCTGCCCACGGATAATTAAGGAGATTATATTACGTGCGTCAGTGCGTCTTGATATTCCGGTCTGCATGGTGGCAAACCAGGACCTGTCAAAATCCAATTCAGACCTGGTAACCTGTGTTATGGTTGCCGGCGGATTTGATGCAGCGGACGACTATATCATAAAGAATGCCTCGCCAGAGGACCTCGTGATTACTGCTGATATTCCCATGGCTTCACGAGTCGTAGCCAATGGAGGGTTAGCCCTCGACCCGCGGGGTGATATATATACAGAGGATAATGTTGGTGATCGTCTCTCTATGCGTAACTTGATGCAGGAACTCCGGGCTGGCGGGATAGTCAGAGGTGGACCTGCGCAGTTAAGTCTACGGGACCGTCAGAGGTTTGCCTCTGCTCTTGACCGCCTCCTGATTAGAATGTCTAAAGATAAGTGCTGACGGCAGTTATAGGGATCTCAAACGTTTCCTTACCTTAAGGCAGGGTCTGATGCAACTACGACGCGATTTCTTCCCAGTTCCTTTGCAGCATACATGGCCTGGTCAGCTATTTTCAACAGCTCAGTTTCATTTCCGGCATGATCTGGATAACCGGCAACACCAAAGCTTGCAGTGATCCTTAGGGACAATCCATCTTCAGTGAGAAACAAATGATTCTTCATGTCATTGTGAATCCTTGTCGCTATCCTGTAGGCCATTTCAACCGGGGTATGCGGTAAAACAATTACAAACTCATCTCCTCCATAACGCGATACTATGTCTACATCCCTGAGACTGCTTACTAACATCCGCGCCACCTCAATAAGGGTCTTACTACCTATAAGATGACCATGTTTGTCATTAACCAGCTTAAAAGTGTCAATGTCCAAAAAAATTATTGAAAAATTTGAGTTATACCTTCTGCACCGTTTAACTTCAGTGTCAAGTACTCTGTACAAGTGTCTGAGGTTAAATAATTTCGTCAGGTCGTCTGTAATAGCAAGATTGGCCATCTTATGATAAAGGTTGGCACCCTCTATAGCCATAGATGCCTGGTCAGCAAACTTCATCATAAGTTCCTGTTCATTCTTTGTGAATACCCTCCCATTTACCTTGTTTACAAGCTCGAGTACTCCTATCGTTTTTTTCTTGCTTATGATTGGTACACAAAGAACGTCCTTTGGAGCTAATCCTTTAATATCCCTGAAGTATTTACTGCACCTTTTGTCATTCAGCACATTTTTTATGATTACAGGTTTACCCCGTTCAGCCACAATACCAGCTACCCCTTCTCCAATCTTTAATCTTACATCTTTAAGCTCTCCAGGGAGGTAACTCCCTTTTGTCATAGAACAATAGATTTCATCCATTTTGTCATCTATCAGCAGAAGTGACCATGCCTCTACAGAGACTATTTTGCGCACATTGCCCATTATAATATCGGTTACCTTATTGAGTTCGAGGGTAGAGGTAAGTAACTTTCCCACATTGATAAAGAAGGCAAGTTCCTTCTTTACCTGTTTTAGGGTAGCTCTTAATTTCTTATTTTCTCGTTTTAAATCTTTCATGTTCCTACCGGGTTCGGGTTGTATACGAGCAAATAAATATCGGCAGAACAATAAAATTCTATTAGGCTATGCCCCGTGACATTTCTTGAACTTTTTACCACTGCCACATGTACAGGGGTCATTTCTTCCCACCTTTTCACCTTTATGTACAGTGGTAGACTGAGGTGGGGGTATTCCGCGGCTGAGCTGCATCCTTTGAGGCCTCATTACCAGGGATGGACTAATTGCTGCAGGTCGTACCTGGGTCGGTTGAGGCGGTTGGTTCATCTGCTGCGGTTGACTTTGAGTTTGTTCATTTGGCTGGTGATGCTGAGATTGTTGTTGTACATGAGGTTGATGATGTTTATGATCATGATGAACCGGCTCCGGTTGTCTTACAATCTGGATTTTGAATACCCGTTCAACCGCGTCGGCCTTTATTCTGTTAATCATGTCATTAAACATATCAAAACCTTCACGTTTATATTCTATAAGGGGATCTTTCTGTCCATACCCTCTAAGCCCGATTCCTTCTTTAAGGTGGTCCATGGAAAGAAGGTGATCCTTCCAGTGAGTATCTACAACCTGTAGAAGTACCACCTTCTCAACCTGCCTCATTACCTCATTGGAAAATTCTGACTCTTTATCAGCATATTCCTTGCGTAACTTTTCCAATAATATGTCTTTAAGTCCTTCAATACCGGTATGGAGAAAATCAATCTCACTATCATTTATCTCAAGGGCGAATTGTCTCGTAAGCGCATCTTTGAGACCTTTTATGTCCCACTCTTCAGGATAGATGTCTTTCCCGCAATAAGTTGCCAGGAATTCATCAACGAGGTCTTCTATCATGTCAAATACAATATCAGTAAGCCCTTCTCCCTGAAGGATCTGTCTCCGCTGGCTGTAAATAACGGTCCTCTGCTGATTCATAACATCGTCATACTCAATCAGGTGTTTTCGTATGTCAAAGTTATGGGATTCAACCTTTTTCTGTGCATTTTCTATCGCCTTTGAAACCATCCTGTGTTCTATGGGGGTCCCCTCTTCCATTCCAAGCCTGTTCATAAGTCCTGCAATCTTGTCAGATCCGAATATCCGCATCAGGTCATCTTCGAGGGCAAGATAAAAGCGGGAGGAGCCCGGGTCACCCTGACGGCCTGACCTTCCGCGAAGCTGATTGTCAATACGCCTTGCCTCATGTCTTTCTGAACCAATTATATGGAGTCCGCCAGCTGCAATGACATCTTCCTTTTCCTTGTCGCACTCTAACTTAAATCTATTAACAATCCTGTCATGTTCTTCAGGAGCTAAATCCGGTTTTCCGGCAAACTCTCTTTTTGCAAGGAACTCAGGATTTCCGCCAAGCAGGATGTCAGTACCACGGCCAGCCATGTTAGTAGCTATTGTTACAGCACCCTTCCTTCCTGCCTGCGCAACTATCTCTGCCTCCATCTCATGGAATTTAGCATTCAGAACCGTGTGTTTAATCCCCTTTTTCTTTAAGAGGTCTGACAGCTTCTCAGAGTTTTCGATTGAAACCGTTCCAACCAGTACAGGTTGTCCCCGTTTATTTCTTTCAGTTATTTCATCAGCAACTGCATTAAACTTTTCCCGTTCAGTCTTGTAGACCTGATCTGCATTATCAATACGGATCATAGGTTTGTTCGGGGGTATTACCACGACATCAAGATTATAAATGCTTTGAAATTCTGCAGCCTCTGTGTCTGCCGTACCTGTCATGCCGGCTAATTTATTGTACAGTCTGAAATAGTTCTGGAAAGTAATAGAGGCAAGGGTCTGGTTTTCCTGAGCAATGGTTACATTTTCTTTTGCCTCTAACGCCTGATGCAGTCCATCGCTATAGCGGCGCCCCGGCATTAATCTACCAGTAAATTCATCAACAATAAGAACCTCGCCATCTTTTACAACATAATCCACGTCCCGCTTGAATATGATGTGAGCCTTAAGGCCCATAACCACATGATGAACCATATCCATGTTTGATATGTCGTATAGGTTGCTCAGACCAAGCAGCTGCTCAACCTTTGCATTACCATCTTCAGTTAACGCTACTGTACGGGTCTTTTCTTCAACTGTATAATCAGTTTCCTTTTTCAAGTGAGGAATTATCTTGTTTATCTTGTAATATTTGTCTGTTGATTCTTCAGTAGAGCCGGATATAATCAGCGGGGTCCGTGCCTCATCAATCAAAATGCTGTCCACCTCATCTACTATGGCATAATTAAGCTCCCTCTGAACAAAAGTGGATGCATCAAACTTCATATTATCCCTGAGATAGTCAAAACCAAACTCATTGTTCGTCCCATATACAACATCACTTCCATACGACACCTGCCGCTCTCTGTCGTTTAAGCCATGCAGAATAACCCCGACTGAAAGTCCAAGAAACTTGTATATCTGACCCATCCACTGGCTGTCGCGCCTTGCCAGGTAATCGTTTACTGTTACGACGTGTACCCCCAGTCCCGGAAGGGCGTTGAGATATACAGGCAGAGTTGCAACCAGTGTTTTTCCTTCACCTGTTTTCATCTCAGCAATCTTGCCTTCATGCAGGATCATTCCACCTATAAGCTGGACATCATAGTGCCTCAAGCCTATAGTCCTTTTGGATGCCTCGCGGACTACGGCAAAGGCCTCAGGCAGGATGTCATCAAGGGTCTTACCTGCAGACAAGGCGGAGCGAAACTCTTCGGTTTTTTGTCTTAATGCCGTGTTAGTCAGAGAAGAGATTGAAGGCTCAAGGGCATTTATACGGTCTACTGTTTCATCAAGTCGCTTTATTTCCCGTTCATTCTTCGTGCCTATTATCTTTTTAAAGAAATTGCCTATCATAAGTATTGATTATACCCCCTCTAATTCTATCATTACTACTGGTGAATCTTTTATCTTATAGCATTTTTGCCCTTCTTATGCAAATCATACTCAACAGGACATGAGTCACAATGCGGGGCCGCCCTGCACAGCTCCTTGCCGACCCTGACAATAAGGGCATGATACTCATTGTACAGGCATTTATCTTGCGGAAGGCATTTCATGAACAGCTCCTGCATTTGATGATAGGTAGCATCGGCGTCTACATAACTATGACGTGAGAAGATTCTTTTAGTATATGCATCAATAACAAAAACGGGCTGTTCTGCAGCATAGAGGAGTATTGAATCAGCTGTTTCAGGGCCAATTCCATTTACATTCAGGAGCTTGTGCCTCAATATCTGCCCATCCTCTTTTATCATGAGGTCTATATCTCCCCCATAATCATTAAAGAGGAATGAAAGAAAATTCTTCAGCCGTTTTGCCTTGATATTAAAATAACCTGAGGACCTGATGAGCAGGGCAAGCTCTTCATTCGGCAGTTTAAATAAGCCCTCCGGCGTAAACTTTCCGGATGCCTTAAGGGATGCAATAGCCTTTAACACATTATCCCATGATGTATTCTGGGTCAGGATAGCCCCAATTATAACCTCAAAAGGGGTCTCACCAGGCCACCAGTGCTGTGGGCCAAAGTGTTTAAATAAAGAGTTGTATATGTCTAAGAAGTGGTTTCCTCTACCCATTTAAGATAATCTTCAGAGCCGCCAATGACGGGGATGGCTATGATCTCCGGTACGCTGTAGCTGTGGATTTGTTTTACATGATCTATTATCTGTTCCAGAAGGGCCATCCTGCTCTTGGCAATCAGGAGAACCTCTGACTGCTGGTCTGTCTTTCCCCTCCAGAAGAACACAGATTTGACAGAAGGGACAAGGTTTACACAGGCCACAAGGTGATTTTCTACAAGAGAATCAGCAATCCTCTCACCTTCATCCATAGAGCCTGCAGTTATCAGGATTACTATTAATTCCGGGGACACCATACTTAATTAAGAAGATTCTTCCAGAGTCTCCTTACCTTCAAACTTCATACACTCCATGCCGGATGACTGATAAACAACATCAGACGGCATTTCCGCAGATTTAAATCCCATTGCCTTACAACCCCTTGGGAAATTCTGATCCCAGGTAACATAAAAATACTTACATTTAAAACAATCAATCCTTTTCTTATCCATACAGCAATCTATCCCTTTACGAATGGGAAATATGGGGGATTGTTCTCAAGATTAGGTTATATTCCATATGCACAAAGGTGTCAAGGTGCTGACAAAACTCCCGTTGACAGAACTATCCCATCCTGCTAATTTACTTACAATTCAAACAATTTCCTGTCATTGATTAATATGACGTCGAGCATAAACCTATCCTCTATAAAAGACAATCATAAACATGGTTCCGTCGGACAATTTCTCATTGACAACTTAAAACCACAGGCTGATTTATCCATCGTCTCAATAGCAATTCCGGGGACACCATACTTATTTATCAAAAGGGTGATACCGGGCGAAGGCCGTGATAAACATGATCAAAATGAGGACTCTTCATATTCATGAAAGTTAACATTAATAACTTCATGCTCGAATTAGTTAAAGGCGATATTACGAAAGAGGCTACTGAGGCGATTGTTAATGCTGCGAATTCCGGGCTTCGTGGCGGCGGTGGTGTTGATGGCGCCATACACAGGGCCGGCGGACCTCTGATTATGGAAGAGTGCAGAAAGATTGGCGGATGTCCGACTGGAAATGCCGTGATTACCTCAGGCGGACGATTGAAGGCGAAATATGTGATACATGCAGTAGGCCCGATTTATCACGGGGGTAAAAAAGGTGAACCGGAACTACTTGCAAGCGCTTATAGAAATAGCCTTCAGCTCGCTGCTGAGAATAATATTAAGAGCATATCATTTCCCTCATTAAGCACAGGGGCATATGGTTATCCCTTTGATGGGGCAGCGCCGGTTGCCTTACATGCTGTTATTGAATATCTCAAATTGAACGAAGAGATTGAGCATGTCCGATTTGTGTTGTTTGGAGAAGATGCTTACAGGGCATACGCAACGGCGTTGGAAGGACTTAATCCTGCCAACGTTGGAGATCCTGAAACAAGTTCAGGATGACAGACTTGCCACCTCTACTCTTTATTTTTACTTCCCTGAGAAATATTTGTTTTGTATGACCTGCTGACCTACTGTAAGCAGGTTGTTTACCAGCCAGTAAAGCACAAGTCCAGACGGGAAGTTTAAAAAGAAGAATGTAAAGATTACAGGCATAATAAGCATTATCTTAGCCTGTGTCGGGTCAACCGTACTCGGACTCATCTTCTGCTGCAGGAGCATGCTTATTCCCATAATGATAGGCAGGACATAATAAGGGTCCTTTAAAGAAAGGTCTTTAATCCACAGGAATAGTGGAGATTGTCTTAACTCTATTGAGTATGCAAGCAGATTATACAACCCCATAAACACAGGTAATTGCAGCAGCATAGGGAGGCACCCGCCAAGAGGATTTACCTTATGAGTTTTATACAACTCCATCATTGCCTTGTTCAGCGCAACTTTGTCATCTTTGTGTTTTTTTTGTAATTTCTGGAGTTCAGGCTGAAGCCTCTGCATTGCCTTCATGGACTTCATGCTCTTATATGTGAGCGGTACAAAAATGATCTTTATTATAGTGGTAAGGAATATTATTGAAATTCCATAATTACCGCTGTATTTGTGGAATACCTGAAGTATGTAGAATAATGCCTTAGCGAGCCAGCTTATTACACCCAACTCCCAAAACATAAACCAGCCGAACGGGATCGTTTTATCAAGCCCGACCCCGAGACTTTCCAATTGTTTGGATTCTTTTGGACCTGCATAAAGTACTAAGGAGATCTTCCTGCCTGCTGTCACTTCAATTGAAGACTGAACGTCCTTTTCCCTGTCCTTCTTAACGATAACCCGGTTGACCTTTTCTTTTGGAATCAGGGCTGACAGGAAGTATTTATCCTGGATGGCTGTCCATTGTATCTCCCCATCATGATATACTGGCCCCGTAATCTTGGATACTTTGTCTTTTTCCAGCTTGGATCCAACCATAGTAATTGGTCCCACGAATCCAAGCATCCTGGCCTCTCCCCACTCGTGAATCCCGAAGTTCGATCCGGTTGAGACAGCATAGCTCTCTGTAATATTTACAGGGATCAGGTCAACATCAACAGTATATGTGTCGTTATGGAAGGTGAAGGTTTTCTTAAATCCTTTTCCGCTTTTTGAATCAACAAGGGTAAAAGAAAGAGTCCCTGTCGGGTTTCCCGCACTTAGTTTCAAATCCGACCCGTCAACCTTATAAAGCCCATCCTTTAAAATATTATTTAATTCATTGTTTTCGACGGAAGTACTCAGAGGATATGCAGCTACTATTTCTTTTCCGGGATCAATGAGGACGATACTATTCTGCCTGGTCACATCAGTCCAGTACTTTTTTAATTCCCAGTGTTTAATGACCCCGCCCTTGTTTGTGAATATAGCCTTGTAGAGGTCCGTATCTATTGTTATTGTATGTTCTTCCTTGCTGACCTCAGCGGTAACAGGCAGCACTTGAGCCGCAGAAGTTGGATTTTCCGCTCTGTTTGCCGCGGGCTGTTCTACTCCCTGAGATGCCTGTATGTCCTTCCTGGGGGGTTTTGGTGTTGGAACTATGAATGGATATGCAACCAGCACTGCTACTGATAAGAGTATTGCAATCAAGATCCTTTTGTTCATATTGTCCATTAAAATTCTCTCTTATTTAACCGGGTCATAACCACCCGGGTGAAAGGGATGACATTTAAAAATCCTTAAAACAGTCTTTACTATGCCTTTAATGACTCCAAACTTTTCAAATGCATCTATAGAATATTGAGAGCAGGTGGGATAGAATCTGCAGGTTTGAGGCTTTAAAATAGACAGGTATCTCTGATAATTCTTTATAGTTATTACAAAGATTTGTGAACCAGTAATATTCAACGCTCCACTGACCTTACTAATTTAATGAATGCTGCCCTTGCCTCGTCCAACTTAACACCTACCATCCCCTGTCGGGCAACAACTACCATATCTATGCTCGCTTCTTTCAATAAAGAATAATCATCAGACCTGACGATCTCTCTGATGAGCCTTTTAACCCTGTTGCGTATAACAGCATTACCCAGCTTGCGGCTGACAGATAATCCAATCCGGCTAAATCCAAGGTTGGTTTCTACAACGTAGAGGACAAAATAACGATTGGCCTTTCTCCGCCCGATTTTGTAAATATGCCGGTATTCCCATCCATTCCGGATCTTATATTTTGACTTACTCAATACAGGTGTTTCTAATAGTTTAAACTGCTAACCTTGCACGACCCTTGGCCCTTCTCCTCGCTAAAATCTTTCTTCCGCCTTTAGTCCTCATCCTTCTCCTGAAGCCATGGGTCCTTTTTCTGCTTTTATTGTGTGGTCTGTATGTAAGCGACATAATGCCTCCTTCGAAAAAGACAATTATAATTCAATCAGTTGAAATGTCAACAGAATTTTCATATTACTGATATCTGATGTCACGATATTAACTTAACAACATCCTTATATGTCACTAACACTGATAAAATTATAAATAACGCAAATCCAATCAGATTAACCGCCTGATACGTTTTCATCCCTATTGGCTTTTTCCTGATGGTTTCTATAAAAAGCATAAGCAACTGGCCGCCATCCAGTGCAGGAAGCGGAAAAAGATTCATTATCCCAAGGCCCATGCTCAATACCCCGGTGAAATATAAAAGATTCATAAAACCATTACTCGCCGCCTGGCCGGCCATTAAGGCTATCCCCACAGGCCCGGTTAATCCATCCATCCCGCCATGCCCGGAAAGGATGGTTAGGAGGGCAATCACAGTTCCTGACAGTATTCCCCACACGGTTTCTGCGCTTAACGATACAGCATCTATAAAATGAAGGTGTTTGCCCATTATATATACGGGAATAAATATTATAAAAGCAAAGACAATATTAAACAAAGAACCTGCTGACATGATTAATGCACGTCTGAAATAAGAGGCTTCAAACAGTCCTTTTGCATCTTCATCGCCGTCTTTTGAAAAACTTACAAATCCCCCGAGAGGAAGCAATCTCAGGGTGAACTCAGTTTCTTTATGACGGTAAAGTGTAACCAGCCGTGGGCTGAAAGGAAAACCTATGGAAAATTCATAGACTTTGACCCCGGATTTTCTTGCTGCAATAAAATGTCCAAACTCATGAACAAGCACAATGATAGAAAATACTATGATAAATGCTATAAAAGAAATTACCATTTTTCATATCCTCCGATTTTAATTTATTCTGCTGCTTCACTTTTGCAGATAATGATAAAGCTAAGCGGAGTAGCGGCTTTATGTCACGTCTGTCTTGAGCGTTTTGTTGGATATGCCTTTTAATCATATCGCATTTTCATTTGTTATATTGAAGGCTGTTACTTTCCTTTGTTCCGTATGAATACTTAGCGCCTCATTGTTTTCCGACCCAACAGGTTCTATGCCGAAGCCCTGTAAGGTGGCTATAAGGTCTTGAATAACGTCTTGCCTATTTATTAAAAAAGTGGAGGCAAAGCACCGCCAAAACCGCCAACCGGCACGTTCCAGAATACGTTGCCGCCTCATATCATCATCCCATTTATCTATTCCATGATAGCGGTCTCCATCACATTCGATTGCTAATCTATTGTCCTGGTTCCCTTCGACTACCATATCAATGCGAAACTCCCCTACAGGTACTTGAGGAAGAACGTGATAACCACGCTCTGTAAGGGTGTCATATATCTCACGTTCAAATGGTGATTCGCACCGTTTTCGCTTGTCTGTTACATAATTTTCATTCTGAGCAAAAGGCGTTGAAAAATGTGAAAGCAGTTTTTTCCGCATATCGGTTGTCCCTAAATCATCTATCAGAACACTACGCACCAAATACATTCTATTTTGCGCTCGAGAAGCGGCGACATTAAATCGTTGCTCATAACTCAAGCCCGACAAAGCCTTTGCATCGTTTTTTGATACCACCAAAGAGAGAAACATAATATCCCGTTCTTTCCCTTGAAAAGTCCGAGCATCCCCACAAGTGATTTTGTGCCTCTGTATCATATCCAAACCGATTTCTTCTTCGAGCATCTCCCATACTTTTAGTGCCTGCTTTTCTCCGAGCAAAGAAACCATCCCGATAGAACGTTTTGTCATCAATGGGTCTTGGACAATTGCCTTGATTTCATCTACTATAAATCGAGCTTCAGCCGGATTAATATCACCTTTGCGGAAACCATCTTCAACGATTACATCCACCAAAGGAGGAGACAACCGCTCGGACGACTTGGGAATACGTAACGGCTTCAGTTCGTGGTTATAGAACTCACGCTTTGAATATTCGATGATAGGCGCAACACAACGAAAATGCTCCCTCAACATTACTGCCGACTTGGCAAACACTACTTTAAAAAGATCGTATATGGAACGTTCCGGCGTCATCTGTGGCCGATATGTTTCTACCTGGTTTGCAAGGAAGCGGCTCATAAGATTGCGAATCTTTTCCTCTTCAAGACCGACGCCTTCCGGGGATACCTGTTTGTCATCACCAACGATTAAAATCTTCTGTGCACGGAGAATAGCCGGCAGTGCCGTTAAATCGGACTGAGAGGCTTCGTCAATGACAACCAAATCGAAACAGCCAAATTCAGCAGGCAGCGATTCAGAAATCCTGTAGTGGGGCATAATCCAACAGGGTATAGCAGGATTAGCTTTTGCTGCAGCGTTGCGCGCATCCTGTCGATAACGTATAGCACGCTTAGCTCCTTTACTGCCTTTTCCAATCTTGGCTATTGCTGACATATACGCCATTAGTGCACTTTTTACATCAGGCGTTGCATTTTCAGCAATCTTGAGCCAAGTCCTTTTCGTGACAATTTCCTGGTAAGCACGGGCTAAATCAGCCTCAGTATCTGCGCGAAGTTTTGAGAGTCGTTTCAATTCAGCCCGACCATCGATTGAGTTGAGGTAAGTTGAAAGCCGTTTTAGTCGCCACACTTCCCGCCAATTATCTGGTAGCAGAGCGTCTGAACTTGATACAATATTTTCCTTTCTGAGCCGAGATGCCAACTTAGAGGCTCCTGAATCTTCGATAAGCTGTGTTACATTTGCAATAGTATCGAGATGTGATTTTAGTCCATGGATACGGCGTAACTCTTCCATGAGCGCAGTCCAACGGCCCTGTGTCTCTGCTTCACTTACATCCGGGTTCCCAAGTGCGTTGTCTAAATATACACGTATGTCGTTAGTAATTCGGCCAGTGCAACCCGATAGAACTTCCTGAAAACGTTCCTTCAGAACCCACGTCTCAGCCAAACGATTCCGCGTAAGGTGATGAAACAATATTTTTTCTGCTTCATCAAGGGCAATGGAGTCATTTTGAATACTATTTACCTTTTCCCATGCTGGAAGCACTCGTTTTATTGCCGCGGTTACTTCGCCTTCAATAGAAACTATCTCCACAAGTCGCCGATAGAGACTATAGACTTCAGATGCATCAGCAGCCTGAGCAGGGTCTGCCTTGAAGGTTGGTATCTGTAGCTCATCGGCCAAAGCATTCCAACGGGTCAGCAGGTCTCGTAGCGATTTAAGGTGGAGCAAATAATTGAGAACATGCTGCCAGTCAGAAGTTCCGTTAGGTGAGGAGTTCGTCACACGTATGGCATCGAGTAAACTTTTTCCGGCACTTCTGCAGAATATCCCTGCCAACCCGAAAGGACGCTTGCCCTGAACGAGATTCTTTATACCTTCGACCAACTCTGCATTTAGGTCAATACCATCAGGCACAGTGACTGGCTTAGCCAAGAATTTCTTGCGTTCAGCAACAGCAATACTGAATTCGTTCCCTAACGAGTCAAACAATTCAAGTACATCCGCCTTTGTACCTGAACGCAAATGGCCTAACAGTATGTAGGGCCAATTACCAAAGTTCTGAATAGAATGATAAAGAAGTTTCAGGTTTGAAATCTGAGCCGACAGGCTTTGTGCAGCATCGAATGTTTCTTTAGACGAGTCTGCAAGAGAAGTCACTTCACCCGAATCAACCTGCGCCTGAAGTTCAACTGCACGAGCAAGGTCTTGGTGCGCTCGCAGAAGTTCCCGGGAGTCAGGAAAAGAAGAAATCAGTGGTAAATTACAATTTAGATAATCAAGGTCATTTGCGAGCGCACGTCTAGCCTCCCGTAATCTGACGACATCGGCATCGGTAAAACGCGGGCGGAATTCAGCCTCTATAGAAAGGGCATCCTCAAACCACGAGATCGTTTGTTCATTCTTGACAACAATTTCAGCGGCCTCATAAGGTTCAAGTGTTTCTCCATCAAGCTCAATACGACTAAGATTCTTGATGGCCCATTCGCCAATCTGGTTATCAATCTTGGCGAGCTTGGCATGATAGGCGTCTATTAAATTTTCTATCTGAGAAATCTCACGAGACAAAGAAAGACGATCTAACCGCTGAACTTCCGCAGCGATTTTAGAAATCGCATACTCGAATTGCTTCAGCCCCTCTTGTTCGCTAGTGAGCAAACTTATAGCAATGGGGCGAATTTCAGGGGGTAATTTTTCCCGTAGTACCACAAGTGCGGGGTCTTTCATGGATGTGACAAGTACACGCTTGCCCATTGCCAAATAATGACAAATGATATTGGCAATAGTATGCGTTTTGCCGGTTCCGGGTGGCCCCTGCACCACAACGCCGTCCGAGCATTCAAGCAACTGGACTATACGAACTTGTTCATCATTAAAGGGCATGGGAAAGAACAAATCTTGGGCAG
The DNA here is from genome assembly GCA_020846775.1 of Nitrospirota bacterium. NCBI lineage: Bacteria > Pseudomonadati > Nitrospirota > Nitrospirota bacterium. The sequence goes on along the minus strand of JADLDG010000016.1, from coordinate 7,744 downwards.
GCTTGCTGTTGACACTATGTCCAATACTTCCACAAACAGTGGAGAGCCCTCGAAGCGACGGAAGGGGAATATCCTCATTCGTTGTTGCAGGGTCTGTAACCATGGCAGTAACAGGCTTGGGAAGTTTGTCTGTAATAGCTTTATCATTAAGTTTTTTCTTGAATCTTTCAATGTCCTGAATGAATAGGCTCGCACTTCTTGGCCTTGCGAATAACACCCATGTATCGGTTACTTTAAGTTCTTCCGAAGCTTTGGGCAATGAACGATCATCGGCGGACGCGCGAGACGGCCAATAGATACCTTTAGGGTCAAGATAGGTTACAGCAGAACGCAACAGCGGCTCAAATGTACTACGATCAAATGGAGAGAAAGTTGTTGTCGCATTTGCAAAGAATTCTTTTGCGGCTTTTTCAGTCTCAGACACTCCCGGATTATCAGTAACAGAATAAATATCAAGTTCGACCCTTGGATCGCTGTCGCGGGGACGAACTTCAATTTCCATCGTTGCCTCGTTTAGTGATAATTCAACAAGCCGGGTTACAAGCGGGTAGACTACTTGAAGGCCTGCCATGTTCCACATAGCAATACCGCTGCCCCAGACCAATTCTATTTGAGCATCAACGATACCGCCTTCTACCTGTTGCTTGAGGGTAAATAGCTTTGCATATAAAGAAATTGTTTTCCGACGACGTCTTTCCTCCGCTGCCCACGGCTTCCAAACGTTTTCTATGTATGCCTTAAATTGTTTTTCAACAGTCCCCCCCCGATCAAACGTATTAAAAGCAACAAGCTGCTTAGGATCCAGGTTGGATTTGTTTTTCTGGATGGTAAACTCACCGATGTTTATTAGTGTCTGAATATCAACATGAGACCGTAAAGTGGGCTCTTTAGATGGATTATTTGTAAGGTCAATCCAAGTCTTTAATAGAATGCTCTCGGGTTGTGGGGCAGTAGATTCTTGCAGGCGCTTGACCACAAGCCATATCTCATCTTCGCCGTCCAATGTGCCTTTATTAAAATTTAAACCCGGCATGGATGCAATTCCATGCTCATACTCATGAAAAATTCCATATCGGCTGATGTCTGGTACTGGGTTTGAGCGGAGAAGTGCGGATTGCTTTGCGAATTCTAAGAGTTCCAGTAATCGGTCAGCTTTTGTGTTTGATGTATGCATTTTTGATTATTTATTTATTTTTTCAATCGTTCGATTTCTTTACATATTTCATCAATTACATCTTTATTTCTTATTTCTTTCCTCTCTCCGGCTTTAGATGAAAAGATGTAAAACACTTTGCCCCCATATTCCCTTGTAAATTTCACGTGGGTCTTGCTTTGCAAGTCCCTTTCCTTGAATATTTGTGATAATTGTATGCCTTGGTTTACCGGTTTTATCTGTATTCCAATATACTTTTCTTTGATTTTGATAAAGAAGTCTACATTATAACGCCTGTCCCACTCATCGGGTGCAGGTTCTATTTTGACTCCGAGTTCTTTTTCGAGTTGTCCATAAATTGTTTTTATTTCTGTCATATAACCGTCAAATGTGCGGTCAATAACAAGCTGGCGGATATAATCAATACAATCCTGCTCTGTAATTTCCTCAACCTCAGATTGAATAACTTCAGTTATTTTTATGTAGAGTTTTTTCCCAAGAGATTCAATGTGATCTTTGGAACGTACATTCTTAAAGTAATACTCTCTCCATTCGTCTATCGTTTTCGGCTCACATTGCCTGATGCTTTCAGAAGTTGGGCCAACGTTCCTTTTGAAATTTAATTGAAAGCGATTCATTGCGTTGTTTAGAATCCACTCTTTAGCCACTTTGTACTCCAAGTTTTAAGAATTTTTCTTTATATTTAAAATCAGTTAACCCGTCAACGTCCACTAAAGCTTCCTTGATTATATGGGCATTTATAAAGGTCTTATTCTTCAGGTAGAGATAACAAAGAAGATTGTTATGTTCGTCAAATTTCCGGCCGTCGAATTTAATAAACACTTTTTGACCCTTTGTTTTTTCAAACAGGAATTTGATCGCCTGTCCATTAACCGATTTCTTCTCTTTAACTCCAAGCAGGCGAATAATCAAGTCATTATTCAGCCTTATCAACTCAGGGCTGATTACTTCTTTGACTGAATAATATACCTCTCTTTCGCCACTGTTATTATCAATCTTTGAACCGAATTGAAGTTTTCTGGGATCAATTTTCTTATCAAGTTTATGAGGGTCCTTAAAAATATAAGGCAGATTTTCAACTTCCTTATTCAGATCAATACTGACACTGTCTTTTAGAAACACATATTCTGTTGCTGCAAGGTCAGATTGATTAATATTAAGTTTATCTTTTACTATTGGAATAAAGGCGGGATTTATTTCATAGCCAACCGAGTTACGACTTAAATTTCTGGCGGCAAGTGAAGTGGTACCGCTGCCAAGGAATGGGTCTAAAACAGTATCACCTGCAAAAGCAAACATTTTTATCAGCCGGGCAGGTAACTCTTCGGGAAACATTGCAATATGTCCGTCCTGTTTCGCACCTGCAAAGTACCAGTGACCTGAGAAATAAGTATTCCACTCGTCTTTCGTCATTGCAGAAAGTTCTTTCTGCTCATTGGTTGGCTTGGGAGACATCCCCAGTTTTTTAAAAAGCAGAATAAATTCATAGTCCAGTTTTAATATTCCATTTCGGGGATATGGGAAACTCCCCATTATAGTAGCGCCACCAGTTGTATTGGTTGTTGTGATCTTCTGCCAAATAACTGCACCCATATAGTCAAAACCTATTGTTTCGCAAAACTTTATTATTTCTGTTCTGATTGGAATTACTTTATAACGCCCGTAATAAACCGAACGGGCAAACTGGTCACCAATGTTAATGCAAAGCCGGCATCCTGGATTTAATACTCTTAGACTCTCTTTCCAGACAAGGTTCAGGTTATTGATATAACTTTCGTAACTTTCGTGAAAACCGATTTGATTTTCTGTCCCGTAGTCTTTTAATTGCCAATAGGGAGGTGAAGTAATGACCAGATGAACCGACTTATCAGGGATAAGGTTCATTTGTCTGCTATCACCGGTTATTATTTTGTGAGTGGTTTTCAATGAGTTCTCCATGAATTACAGTTTAACATTTATATTATATCTTTCGCCAACGTTTTGCATAACCAACAATGATATTGTCAGTGAGAACCTTTGCAGTATAGAATGACTCATCTCCCAACCCGTTTGAACTCTCCAGAAGATGTGAATAGCCCAAAATATCCGCATAGCAGACAAAAGAAGAAGGCATTTTGGGATAATCAGAATATTTGTAAGGATTATTCATTTTATCTTTTTGGGACTACAACTCCTTGTTAGGCGGCATTTTCTTTTGGATTAGGCCCAAATTGATTTGGGCCTGGCTGGCTATCTTGGACAGTAAAAACTATTAGGACAATGCCTCCTATTAGCGGAATTAGACCAATTAGCAACCACCAACCACTCCGGTTTGTGTCGTGAAGTCTCCTGACGACGACAGCTATTGATGGGATAATCATGCCAATTTTAAAATGCCGCTTAGAAGACCCATGCCATCCTCTACGCTGAAAGACCCAAGTATGCCATCAACAAGGGCAAGGCCAATGTAAATAAGAAAATAAAATAGAAAGAAATACCAATACTCACTGCGTTGCGCTCGCCCCGAGAATGTCGCGTATTTTTTTAGAGCTGCAAGATACCAACTCATAGCGTTTCCCCTGTGTCATTCCTCAGATGATTCCACCAGATGTCAGTGAGTCTATGTTTGTCACCTAACGTAGAGCTAAGCTCAGCGAAACGGAACTTGTTTCCGGTCCGCTGGAGCGAAGGTTTAGCGGTTCTTGCCATATACAAAAACAGCCTGTTGCACCACTGGTCTTATACGGATCGGGATAATATTCTCCATAACAACCGCAACGTGAGTCAACTGGACTGCTAACGAATGCCGAGAGGTATGGTCAGACCCTACCCCATAAACTCCCTCTGATTCGTGATCACATCCCGCAATGTTTATCATAATACAAGATGCGTGTTTTAAGTCAAGAAAAACAGAATCTGTGTCAAGCCAATTTAGAAATGTCCTGTTTTTACCAAAATAGAAATGTCCGGATTTCATGGAACTGGTTGTATTGTTCCTTTATCCTTTTTGTAACCCTTAGGTTTGCGCCAAGGATGATCCTTAGCAGGTTTTATCATCTCGCTATTCGAATCTTCGGCTCAGGAGGTTCAACCTCTCTGACAGACCTTGTGGTAATCTCTTTATACCTTAGAGGCTTGTCATTGTATGTTATATACATTGAACCATCAGTCCTCTCTTCTACCATAACCTTCTCTGCTGGTATATCGTCTTCAATCTGATACAGCTTGCTATTATGTCCAATGGTATTATCATTTCTTAAAACATGTCTATCTCTGATGCAAAGAATCTGATCGAGGCTTCTCTTACCTGAAAAGGGACGGTGAAGATCAGCAGCTTTGGTCGGGAGTACCCTGAATTTCTTGTTAAATAAAGGTAAGTAAGTCTCCAGGAAGCTGTTTGCCTCATCAATGCTCTTAATCCCAGACAGGCTCATCTCTTTAAGCACACGATCCTGGAATGTCCCAAATAACCGTTCTATCCGGCCCTTGGCCTGTGGAGAATTTGCATGGATAACCTCCACTCCAAGCTCATCCATGCTCCTCTCAAACTGGCTCATCTGGCGCTTACGTCCCTTTAATTCATCCTCTATCGTCAGCTTTGCCGTAGATTTATACGTTGTATGCTTATCCAGGTATATGCTCATGGGAATCCCATATAACTCAATATACCTCTTAAAACTGTCCATGGCAGGGATCGTTCCCTCATATTCATAAAAACGTCCATAAACCTCTCCCGTAGCATCATCAACATACGCCATGAGCACACACTTAGGTCCCCTGCCTTCAAACCAGTTATGATGTGACCCATCTATCTGCACGAACTCACCAAAATGCTCTCGCCGCTGTCTCCATTGCCGATGCGGCCTCTTCTTGCGTGTCTTGTATTCTATACCTGATTCTTGGAGCCATAACCGCAATGTTTCATCGCTTATCTTTATCTTATCAATCTCCTCTAATTTCTCTACCGCAAGAGTAGGACCAAAGCCTGCATATTTATTTCTATACAACTCTATTATCCTGTCCTTTATCTCATCTCCTATACTACGGTTTGATTGCTTACCACGTCCCTTATGGCAAAGCCCCTTGTCACCCTCATCCTTAACCCTGACAGCAATCCTGCGAACTTGTCTGTCTGACAATGACAGGAATTCCCCAGCAGCTACTTGCGTCATATGCTTATCCAGTACCTCATTAATTATTTTAACCCTTCTCATCTCCTAAATACTCAACATGATAATGTCCTCTCTTGCCATAATGCCCCCCCTTATGAGGAGAACATCTTAGCACTTAATAGGACATTTCTATTTTGGTATAATAGGACATTATCATATTGGTATGACACAGAATTTTCATATTATATATATTAAACAGGCATCACCACCGGAATTCCCCGGTATTCCCTAAATTATATGAAAAACATAGAAGACCGGATTACGGAGATTGGAAACAAACTCTATTCTGAGGCAATAAACTTTACCCCCTCTGTTTTTGACAAAAGAAAGTGGGAGGGAAAGGTTCTGGAGTGGGCAATGAAGGATGAGCATTTCAAGACCCAGTTGTTCCGGTTCATAGATGTCCTTCCTTCTCTCAAAAGCGATTATTCGGTTATAAGGATATTGAAAGAGTACTTTTCAGGAGACATTATAGACCTGCTCGGCATATTCAAGCTTGGCGCAGGAAATATTCCTGATCGGGGTCTTATGGCAAAGGCAGCCGCTCTGGCAATAAGGACAAATATCAGGAGCTTTGCACGACAGTTCATATCAGGCGGTAATTTTGAGGAGGCTAAGGAAAAGCTGCTGACTCTCAGGGACGCTGGTTATGCCTTAAGCTGTTATCTGCTTGGCGAAACAGTCGTAAGTGATAAAGAAGCAGACAGATATATTGAAAAGAATTTACAATTATTAGATATGCTGGGTGCCTTCAGCCTTCTCTGGTCTCACAATTCCATATTAGACGAAGATGGGTATGGACATATTCCCAAAGTGAATATATCGGTCAAGATGTCATCTGTTTATTCACAAATTGATCCGGTTGATTGGGATGGGTCAATTGAGGATGCAAAAGATGGTCTCAGGCTGATCCTTAAAAAGGCAATAACAGTCGGTGCATCTTTCACCTGTGATATGGAATATTATTATCTTAAAGACCTTGTCATCGCAGTATTCAAGAGCCTGATCGAAGAGGATGAGTTCAAAGACTTCCCTTTTGCTGGGATTGCCATCCAGGCATACCTGCGAGATTCTGCTGATGACCTGCAATCATTAATTGAATGGGCACGCATGAACAAGCGCGTTATCACGGTCCGGCTGGTAAAAGGGGCTTACTGGGATTATGAAACGGTAATCAACAGGCAAATTGGTTGGCCTGTTCCGGTCTTTCTAAGTAAGGGCGAGACAGATCTCAACTTTGAGAAACTTTCAAGGCTCATGTTGAAAAACAGTGAAGTAATACGTCCTGCTATCGGAACTCACAATATCCGGAGTATAGCCAGCGCCATTGCTGTGAGTGAGGAACTGGGACTACCGGATAATTCAATTGAATTTCAGATGCTGTATGGTATGGGGGAGCCTATCCGTGATGCTTTGGAAAAGATGGGTTACAGGGTAAGGATCTATTCACCAATAGGGGAACTTCTTCCTGGAATGGCATATCTTATCCGGAGGCTTCTGGAGAACACATCCAATGAATCATTCCTGAGGATGTCATTTGTGGAAAAGAGTTCTGTCGAAGAACTTTTAAGGACTCCAAAACCGAGTGGGGACGGAATTGAATTCTGTCCTCAATTGCAGGAAAGTGCTGGTTTTCAAAATGAACCTCCAACTGACTTTTCCAGGAGGGAGAACAGGGAAAAGATGAAGGAGGCACTTGTTGTTGTCAGGGAACAGTTCGATAAAAAATACCCGCTCTATATAAATGGTAAAGAGATACTGACTGATAAGGAGATTATCTCCCTTAATCCGGCCAATCCGGGAGAGATAGTGGGTAAGGCATCGTCTGCAGCAGCAAGAGAGATCGAGCAGGCAATCTCCGGGGCAAGAAGGGCGTGGGAGACGTGGAAGGTTATCAGTGCAGGTGAAAGAGCAGAATATCTAATCAAGGTGGCCGGAATGATGAAGGATAAGAGGTTTGAGCTTGCCGCCCTTCAGATATTAGAAGTTGGAAAATCATGGAATGAGGCAGACAGTGATGTCTCAGAGGCTATAGATTATCTGGAATATTATGGCAGAGAGATGAAAAGGATAGGGTCCGGGCATTACGGAAACTATCCGGGTGAGATCAATTACTACCATTATATGCCAAGAGGTATAGGTATCATAATCTCCCCATGGAACTTTCCCCTTGCCATCCCAACCGGGATGGTTGCTGCAAGTATCGTAACCGGGAATTGTGCAGTATTTAAGCCGTCGGGCCTTTCTCCTGTAACCGCATGGATGCTTGTTGACTTATTCAATAAGGCAGGGCTTCCTCCTGGTGTCCTGCAATATCTGCCAGGCCCCGGCAATATTGTTGGAGATTATCTTGTGACTCATGCTGATATTGATTTTATAACCTTCACAGGATCCAGGGACGTAGGACTCAGGATAGTGA